>NZ_JBEXDX010000011.1:29521-240279 GCF_040605995.1 Streptomyces sp. NPDC005492 | reverse complement strand
CGCAGAAGGCGAGCCGCGAGCCGCGAGCCGCGAGCCGCGAGCCGCGAGCCGCGAGCCGCGAGCCGCGAGCCGCGAGCCGCGAGCCGCTGAGTGGCGGGAGTCGCGGAGTGGTTAGGGGCTGCTGCCGTGTTCGGTAGCCTGCCGCTTCGCGTCCCGGTGGGGAACGACGCCTCTCGGTGGAGCACGTTCCACAGTGAGCGGACCTTGGTCGTCGCCGCGCGTACGGTCACCTCGACCGTACGGGTTCTGGAATCACTCCCCGCTCTGCTGCGCGACGACCCCCGCGTGAGTGTCGTCTTCGCCCACGACCCGACGTCCGCCTTCAACTCCGGCGTCCTCGAACTCCTGCACAGCGCCGGGTGCCGGGTCATGCCGTGGGAACAGCTCGCGCGCATCACCCCCGATCTCATTCTCTCCGCCAGCGAGAACATCGACGTACCGGAGGGCGACTGCCCGGTCCTGGTGCTGCCCCACGGGGTGGGCTTCCAGAAGTTCGTCCCGGATTCACGCGGCCCGCAGGACCGGCTCTCCGGAGTCGTACCGAACGCTTTGCTGGAGTCGGGACGTGCCTGGCTGGCCGTCTCGCATCCCGCCCAGGAAGAGCAACTGCTCGCCTCGTATCCGAAGGCCGCAGGGCACACCCTGCTGGTCGGCGACCCGTGCTTCGACGAACTTGTCGCCAGCCGGCCGCACAGGAACGCCTACCGGGAGGCGCTGGGCGTCACGGAGGAGCAGCGGCTGGTCATGGTGAGTTCCACCTGGGGGCCTACATCGCTCCTCGGGAGCCGCCCCGACCTCGTCGCCCACCTCCTCGCGCAACTCCCCTGCGACGAATACCGCGTCGGCGCGATCATCCACCCCAACGTGTGGTCGGCGCACGGGGCATGGCAGATCCACACCCTCCAGACCGCCGCACTGGACGCGGGACTGCTGCTGATGCCGGCCGTCCATGCCTGGCGGCCCGCGCTCGTCGCGGCGGACGTCCTCTGCGGCGACCACGGTTCGGTGACGTTGTACGGCGCGTCCGTCGGCCTGCCCGTACTGCTCGGCGCGTTCGGCGCGGACGCGGTGGCGGGAACCGCGATCGACGACCTGGCGTCCGTCGCACCCCGGCTCGATCCACGCGGGAGTCTGCGCCGGCAGGTCGAGGACGTCGTACGCGAGCACACACCGCAGCGGTACGCGGCGGTCGCGCACCGGGCCTTCGCCGAGCCGGGACAGGCCCTCGCCCGACTCCGCACCGCCCTGTACCACCTGCTGAAGCTCCCGGAACCGTCCGCCGCGGCACCCTCCGCCCGGGCGTTGCCCGTTCCGGACCCGCCCGCCGCGTCGGTCGATTCGTGGCAGGTGACCACCGATGTCACCGGGACCAGCGAAGGGCTGACGGTCACCGTGCGGCGGGTCCCGGCGGCCGTGGCCGGCCACTCGGCAGCGGGCCGGGACTCGTCGGCGTCGTACACGCATCTCGCGTGTGCGGACGACGAGCGCGACCGGCGGCTGACCGAGAGCGCCTCGGTACTGGTCCGACGCCACCCCGCGCCCACCGCGGTCGGGGCACTGCACTGGATCCGGGACACGCTGACCCAACTACCCGGAAGTCTCCTCGCGGCATCGGCGGTTCGGGGCGGCGGCACTCTCGTCGGGCTGCGGGACGGCCGGGTCGTGGAGGCGGCGGCCACCGGCCCGGTGCGGGACCCGGGCCTGCCGGCCGCCGTCGTCTACGCCTGTCTGCGCGCGGGGCATCCGCTGCACGGCACCCACGTGACGCTGCGCATCGGGGACACACGGGACGAGGACGTCGTACTCCGACTTCGTCCCGCCGCGCCGCCGACCCGGTAAACGGCCCCGGGGCTGATGTCAGCCCTCGAGATCTCCCAACCGTCGCCGCAGCTCCGCCGCCCGGGGGTTGCCGAGCGCCTCGTGGATCTCGACGGCACGGACCAGGCACTCGCGCACCAAGTCCGTACGACCGCCCGCCTGTTCGGCGATGTCCGCCCGTGCGATCAACGCCTCCGCCTCGTAGTGCATCGCCTCCTGCTCGCGCAGCTCCCGGGCGGCCTCGCCGAGCACGCGAAGCGCCTCCTCGGTCTCACCGAGGTGGCCGTGCACGACGCCGATGGCCGCTGTCGCCCGGGCCGCCATGCGCAGGTCCGGTTCGTCGTCGGACAGCAGCTCGCTACGTGCCCGTAGCAGCGTGACCATCGCCTCCGCGTGATCGCCCGTCGCGTCCTGCGCGCATCCGAGGAAGAGGGCGGCGATGGCGGCACCCCGGGTTTCCTCGGCGAGCACGTTGAGTTCCAGGGAGCGCCGATACGCCTCGGCGGCGCGGGACGGTTCGAAGAGGTCCCGGTACCGTCCGAGGAACTCCTGCACAGAGGCCCGCAGATCGAGGCGGTCGACCGTCTCGGAGCGGGCGACGGCGGTCTCCAGTTCCCGCTTCGCCCGGTCGTTCTCGCCAAGACCCAACAAGGGGCGCGACAGCAAGCTCCGCAGTCGCGCCTCGGCAGCCGTGGCCTCCTCGACCTCCCGTTCCGTGGCCGACGGAGCCGCCGCCGCGGCCGCCGCCGCCACGGCGCCCAGCTCCAGCGACTCCTTCCAGGCTCCGAGGTAACGGCGGTACAGGAACAGTGCCGTGAACGCTTCGGCCAGTCGCCAGACCAGGGTGTGCGCCCCGTGCCGGGAAGCCGTGCGCAGGACGGCCAGGATGGCGGAGTGCTCGGTGTCCAGCCACTCCAGCGGCGGTGGGCCGCCGACGGCCGCGAACGGGTCGGCGGCGTCCCGCAGCAGGGCCGAGAGGTCGGCGATGCGCAGCCGGTTCTTCTTGAGTGCCCGGTCGGCGAACGCGGTGAGGACGAGATAGTGCGTGCCCACCCGCTCGATCACCGCGGCATGCTCGGTCGCCGACTCCTCCTGCTCCGCGCACTCCCGGGCATGCAGGCGCACCAGGTCGTGCATGTGGTAGCGCCCATCGCCCAGGGACTCCACGAGACTCGCTTTCGCCAGGACCCCCAGCAGGCGTTTGACGTCTCTCGTGTCGAAGTCCGCGGCGACCGCGGCCACGCCGGCGTCGAAGGTGCCGAACGGAAGCCACCCGATCCGGCGGTAGAGCCGGGCGGCATCGGCCGGCAGGAGCCGGTAGGCAGGACCCAGAACAGCGGACACCGAGTACTCCTCTCCCTCCCATGACATCCCCGCCAGCCGCCCGGCCTCGTCGTCCAGCTCCGCGGACAGCGCCGCCATACTCAAGCCGTCCTCAGTGACCAGCCGTGCCGCGACGATCTGCAGGGCCACGGGCAGACCGCCGCACAGTTCCACCAGCCGTACGGCAGCGTCCCGTTCGGCCTCGACCGCCTCCGCGCCGCAGCGGTCGGCCAGCAGGGCCAGCCCGCCGTGCGTGTCCAGGGGTTTGACGGAGATCAGGCGCGCTTCGTTCCTCATCGCCAGTTCGCCCAACCTGCTCCGGCTGGTGACCAGCACCGCGCTGCCCGGGCCCTTGGGAACCAACGCACGTACCTGCGCGGGCTGGTTCACATCGTCGAGGACGAGCAGGATGCGCAGGTCCGCCGAGCGCGACCGGAACAGGTTGGTCCGCTCCACGAGGGAGTCCGGAATCGCGCTGTGGCTTCCCGGGAGAGACCTCAGGCACATGGCCAGGGCCTCGGAAACGTCCGCACCCGTAGCGGCCGGCATTGTCGACTGATCACGCAGGGCCGCGAAATCCACGTACAGCTGACCGTCCGGGAAGCGCCCCCGCGCCGTTTCCGCCCAACGCCGCGCCATCGTGGTCTTGCCCACGCCGGGAAGCCCGTCCAGCACTCCTACGTCGACCCGTCCGAAGGTGTCTCCCCTCGCACCGAACATGTCGTCCAGGGCGGCGAGTTCAGCCGTCCGGTTGCTGAACGGGACGGTCAGGGCAGGCACCTGGTCCGGCCTTGCCGGGCAGTCGGCCGCGGGCGCCTGCTGGATGGTGTAGGCGATCCCCCCGTGGATCTGGGCCCCTTGGAAGACGGGACCGTAGTACGTGCCTCCGCTGACCAGGTTCACGAAGGCGCGCGACGCGTCCGGCGCGACGTCGGCCAGCAACCTGCCCAGCTCCTCGGCCGCGCCGGGATCCTCCCGGAACAGCGTCTCCAGGCGCTGCCGCCACCGCGCCCTGGCGGCCTCCTCGGCCCCTTCGTCACCCGCGGCCCGGGCTCGGGCCAACTCCTCGCTGGACAGCCGGAGTTCTTCCTCGGCGGACCCTCCCGAGGCCCGTCGGCCGAGCACCCGGGCCACTCCGGCCTTCGCCCGCTCCCAGGACTCCGACACCATCAGCCCGACCAGCGTCGTCGCCCCCGACACCGCAAGCGCCGCCAACTCGGCTTCCACACAGTCCCCTTCGTCCATCCAGCCCCGCACGGGGCGGTCGGACACCAACCGTAGAGAGATCTTGGACGCTTGGACAGCCCGGCTCGCTGCGCACGCGCATCCGCTCCGTTCTGTTCCGTCCCTGATGCCCGAAACCCCTTTGAGGCAGGTCGTGGACTCTCCTAGGTTGGCCCGTGTGACGATCGAGGTTCCCTATCAACCGCTTCCGATCCACCAGTCGGACGTCCGCTACGCCCACGGCCCCGACTCCATCGCCCAGCCCGGCGTCCCCCGCGGCGAGACGATCGAGTTCGACTGGAACGACAGCGCGAGCTACCCCGGCACGTCCCGGAAGTTCTGGGTCCACGTGCCGGCACGCTACGACCCCGCCGAACCAGCGTCGCTCATGGTGTTCCAGGACGGCTGGTGGTACCTGGACCCCGCGGGTGAGGTCCGCGGCGCGATCGTCCTCGACAACCTCATGCACCGGGGTGACATCCCGGCGACCATCGGCGTCTTCGTCGACCCCGGCGTCTTTTCCGGCGCCGAATATCCGAAGAACCGCAACACCGAGTACGACGCGTTCGACGATCGGTACGTCGGTTTCCTCCTGAACGAGATCATCCCCGAGGTCGGCAAGCGCTACTCGATCACCGAAGATCCCGATCAGTGGGGCATCTGCGGTGGCAGCAGCGGCGGCAACTGCGCCTTCACCGCGGCATGGCTGCGCCCCGACAAGTTCCGCCGGGTCACCGCGTTCCTGTCCAGCTTCACGCAGATGCCGGACGGCAACCCGTACCCCGAACTCATTCCGAGCGTGCCCCGCAAGCCGCTGCGCGTCTTTCTCCAAGCGGGCCATCGCGACCTGCGCTGGAACGAGCCCGAGCGGAACTGGCTCGCCGGCAACCTGCGCGTCGCGGCCGCGCTCGCGGAAGCCGGATACGACTTCCGCCTGGTCCTGGGTGACGGCGGCCACAGCCCCAACCACGGTGGCGTCCTGCTCCCCGATGCCCTCCGCTGGCTGTGGCGGTCCGACGAGTCCTCTTTGATGGCCTAAATATTCGAACACGTGCTTGAATCTGGTCATGCGATCGCTGCCTCACCACCTCACCCGGCTCCGCTTCCGCCCCTTCCACCCTCTCCGCCCCTTTCATCCCTCCTGGCGCCTGGAACGGTCGTACGGGAATGCGAGTGAGCGGCTGCACCAGTGACGGACTGGGACGGGGAGGCGCAGGTACCGGATGATCCCGGAGACCGGTCCGGGCCGGTTCGCGTGATCGTGCTTCCGCCGTTGGCCAGGGGCGGCCGGCGTGTGCGCGTGGACGGCGAGATCCTCGGCCTGGCCCACAACCTGGCCGACATCGCCGAGTTCCTCCGCCGAGCCGGGCTGGAGATCGACCCGGCGGAGCTGGCGGAGTCACCGTGGATCGACTGGCGTGGTGTGGGGCCCGAGCGCTGGGGCCCCGAGAAGAGCAGCTGACGGGCCACCCCGGCCCCTGGTCCCCGCGCCCCCAACTACTGGGTGCAAGCGCCCCCATTGAGCGTGAACCCGTACGGCGCGGAGTTCTTGCTGTTGTTCCACGTCCCGAGGAAGCCGAAGGTGAAGCTGCCGTTCGCGGCGACGTTCTTGTTGTAGTCGGCGGCGGTGGCGGTGACCCGGGAGCCGTCCTGGGCGACGCTCGCGTCCCACATCTGCGTGACCTGCTGGCCGTCGCGGTAGGACCAGGCGAGGCGCCAGTTGTCGAGGGCCTTGGTGGTGGTCACGGTGACAGCGGCCTGGAAGCCGTCGTTCCACTGGTTGACCATGTCGTACGTGACCTCGCAGCTCGCCGGCGCGCTCGCGCTCGAACTCGTCGTCGGGGACGGTGAGTTGCTCGCGGTGGCCGAGGCGGTGCCCTGAGGTTCCGTGTCGGGGTTCCTGTCGCTGGGTGAGGCTGTCGCCGTGTGGCTCGCCGCGGACCGGCCGGTCGAGGAGGCCGTGGCCGGCGGGCGCGCACCGACGGACGCCACCGTGGAGCTGGGGTCGGCCACCGGCTGGCGGTCGGCGTCGTCACCGGCCGCGCTGTCGCGCCCGGCACCGGCCATCGGCATCATCGAGACGCCGAGCGCCACCAGCGAGAGAAGGACGGCGGCAGCGAGTAGACCGTTGCGCACGAGGCGCGCCTTGGTCGCGCCCTCCCTCGGCTCCCCGGTCTCGATCTCGGCCGCGGGGCGCCCCGCGCCCAACCGCACCTCGGCGGCCCGGCGGCGGCGCTCCAGATAGGCGAGCCCGCCCCAGCCGATCACACCGCTCGCGAGGGCCGACGGCAGTCCGCCGCCCTGCAGCCGCAGACAGGCGGCGGCCTCCGCGCACTGCACACAGGTGGCGAGGTGCCGCGAGAGGTCCTCGGGTGTGTCGGCGGACGGCGAACGGGTCACCGCGTCCAGCAGCCGGGCATAGCTGCGGCACTCGGCGGCCATCGGTGTGTCGAGGTGACTGCGATGGCAGCGGTCCCTGAACAGGCCCCGCACCTGGGCGAGTTCACCGGAGACGAGCGCCGGGTCGAGGCCGAGGCGGCGGGCCACGACGGGCATCGGCAGTGCCTCCACCTCGGCCAGCCACAGCAGCGCCGCGTCCGCTTCCTGAAGGTCACGCAGGCCGCGCAGCGCGATCGGGCGCTGCAACGGCATGCCGGTGTAGCGGGCCGCCTTGTCCGAGTTGAGCCACAGCCGCAGATCCGGGTCGAGCCGGTGCCCCCGCCCGGCGGCCTCCCAGGCCGCCGCCGTGGTCCGTACGGCGGTCAGCAGCAGCGGTATCACCGGCAGCACGCGCCGGGTCGAACCGCGCATCGCGCCGGACCCGGCGCTGCGGGCCTCCTGCATGCCGAGCGCGAACGCCTCGCCGGCCAGTTCGGTGGCCGAGGCGGCTCCGGACGTGCACAGGTCGGCGTAGGACAGCACGGCGTCCCAGCACTCGGTGAACAGCGCTGCCTCAGCGGCGTCCTGAGGAGTCGGCAGGTCGGGCATGGGTCTCCTGCATCCACGAATGACGGCCAACTAGCTCTGACGGTAAGCGAGTTGGAGGGGGGCTGCCTCGTGACAGGGCAAGAGCCTTTCACGCATCCCACACAACTGACAAGCCGCGTATTCAATTGCGGTAACTGTCAGTCGCCCTCTGTGCAGTTGTACGTGTTCGAGCCTCTCCCGTCTCACCGGTCGCGGGAGTTGACCACACCGTTACCGATTCCTTACAAGGATGCGGGCTCCTCGGCGGGAAGGCTGTCCATGAAGGAGCTGACGGAGAAGACCGCGCGGCCGGGGCCCGGTTCGCCGTATCCGGGCGGGGACTTGAGGCCGAAGTCCTCCATCGTCGAACGGTAGGCCTCCAGCAGCCGGATGTGGTACTCCAGCGGAGCGCCCTGCGGATTCGCCTTGCCCAGCGGGGTGGTCGGCTCGGGGCACCAGGTGGTGAAACGGGGTGTGATCCCCTGCGACATGAAGAAGCGCAGCCCCTCGGTCGTCGACGCGATCGCCTCGTCGACGGTCTTGAACCCGAACGGCTCCGCCATCTCCACGCCGGCCACGAAGTTGGGGATCACATTGCGCGCGCCGAAGATCTCGGCGGAGTCGAGGATGCGCTTGTGCCACTCGGCGCGGCCGACGTAGCGCTCCTTGCCCGGGCAGTGCAGCTTGAACAGATACTCGTCCCACACCTCGTAGTTGGGGTGGTAGATCTGTACGCCGTAGTCCTTGAAACGCTGTACGTCGTCCTTGGGCAGCGCCTGGGCCACGACCTTGCCGATCCACCGCCCGGGGAACCGCTCCTCGATGGCCTTGGCGTAGTGGCCGTAGAAGTCGGCCTCGTCGCGCCCGGCGACCGTCTTGGTGATCGCACCGCCCGTGAGGGTGTAGGCGGTGGAGACCTTCGCGGTGTCGTACCGATCGATGATCTCCAGCGCTTCCAGCACCTCCTCCACATCCTTGACGCCCGTGTACGGCCGCCCGGCGGCCTTGTGCTGGCGCCAGTTGTGGTTGATGTCGCAGTACTGGCACTCCTCCTTGGCGCCGAAGTACTGGCAGACCCGGAAGACGGTGAGGTAGATGAGATACCCCCACTGGATGGTCGGGGCCACCTCCATCACGGACTTCCCGTTGGCGAGCTTGTGCCGGTAGTACTCGGGCATGGGCGGCACCCCGACATCGGCGATCCGCTTGCCATCCAGATACAGCCCGAGCACGCCGTCGTCATCGGCGGCCACGCGGTACGGCGAGGCCGGATTCACGCGCACGGAGACGACGGTCCGCCGCAGGTCGTACGGCCCGCCCGTGAGGATGATCTCCTCCGGCGGCCGCCGCAGCGCGGCCTCGCCCAGCTCCGGCAGGGTGCCGTGGTCGAAGGAGAAGATGAAGTACGACTTCGGCTTCACCTCACCGCCCTCGTTGTCGCTCAGCGCGGACGGGTCGAAGGCGACACCCCCGCGCAACAGGTCCTCCTTGAAGACGGCTTCCCGCGGCACATGCGGAAAGCGCTCCATCAGGTCCTCGACCAGTGCGGTACGGCTGCCCATCCCGTGTCTCCTCCCGACTCGGCCGCCCTGCTCAGGCGTACGACTCCTCACGGTATGCCCCCGGCGGTGTTGAGGTGGGAGCGGGGGGCGGGTGTGGTGCGGGGAGGCGGGGTGCGGGTCGGGTTGGGTTGGGTTGGGTCGGCCATACACCCCTGGCGCCGCCGTCCCATCCGGCGCGGGACGCGGGAGCGGGGCGCGGGTCTCGGCGGGTCAGCCCTGCACGGCCCCCTGCGCAGCCCCCTCCCGGCGAGCAATGTGGTCCGGCACCGGGATTCCCGGCGGCAGCAGCGGATCCGGTATCGGCGTGCCCCATGTCGCGGTCAGCGGCAGCGTGCCCGCCCACAGGCCCAGTTCCGCGTCGGGCCCGTCGCCGTCGTCGGGCGCGCCGGTGCGGATCTTGACGGAGGCCTCGTCGAGGGAGAGGGCGAGCAGTGTGGTGGCGGCGAGTTCCTTCCGGTTCGGCTGCCTGGCGTACGACCACTGCCCCGGCGTCGCGTGTTCGGTGAGGCGGCGCAGCCCGGCGAGTTTCTCCTCCGGGTCGGTGACCTTGCGGGGCACCCCGTGGATCATCGCGCTGCGGTAGTTGACCCCGTGCTCGAAGACCGACCGGGCCAGCACCAACCCGTCGACATGTGTGACGGTGACGCACACGGGAGTGCCGCCCGCGAGGCTACGACTGGCCACGGACCCGTGGAGATAGAGCCGCTGCCCGTCCCGCCCGTACACCGTGGGGACGACCACCGGACGCCCCTCGATCACGACCCCGAGGTGGCAGACGAACCCGGCGTCGAGGATCGCGTCCAGGTCGGCGCGGTCGAGGCTGCCCTGTTCGCGCAGGCGGCGGTGGCGGGTGAGGTCGGTGATGGGGAGAGAGTCGGTCATGACACGCGAGGCTACCGATACCGCAGGAAATAGGCTACGAATTTACCCATCACGCCACTTTAGAGACCTCACGTCAACGAAATCCGCATCGGCCGTCCGCAGGTGAGAGGGTCGGGGAAAACGCACGCACCCGGAGGGACGGCAGGGATGACGGAGACGGTCACCAACTGGGCCGGCAACATCACCTACACGGCGAAGGAACTCCACCGCCCGCGCACACTCGACGCGCTCAGGACCCTCGTGGCCGAGAGCCACCGGGTCCGGGTGCTGGGCAGCGGCCATTCCTTCAACGAGATCGCCGAGCCGGGCCCCGACGGCACCCTGCTGACGATCGCCGCCCTGCCGCCCGAGTTCGACGTGGACACCGCGGCCCGTACGGTACGAGTGTCGGGCGGCGTCCGGTACGCGGAACTGGCCCGGCGGGTGCACGGCCACGGGCTCGCCCTCCCCAACATGGCATCCCTGCCGCACATTTCGGTGGCCGGCTCGGTGGCGACCGGCACCCACGGCTCGGGCGTCCGCAACGGTTCGCTCGCGGCGGCCGTCCGTGAGGTCGAGATCGTCACGGCGGACGGCTCCACGGTGACGATCGACCGCACCGACGAGCGCTTCGACGGCGCCGTGACCTCGCTCGGCGCCCTCGGTGTCGTCACCTCGCTCACCCTCGACCTGGAACCGGCCTTCGAGGTCGAGCAGTACGTCTTCACCGAACTCCCGCTCGCAGGGCTGGACTTCGAGACGGTGGCTGCGTCGGCGTACAGCGTGAGTCTGTTCACCGACTGGCGGGAGCCGGGCTTCCGGCAGGTGTGGCTGAAGCGGCGCACCGACCAGTCACCGGTCGACTTCCCGTGGGCCGCGCCCGCCACGGAGGCTCTGCACCCGGTGCCGGGCATGCCCGCGGTCAACACCACCGAGCAGTTCGGGGTGGCGGGCCCCTGGCACGAGCGACTGCCGCATTTCCGGGCGGAGTTCACCCCGAGCAGCGGTGCCGAGTTGCAGTCGGAGTACCTGCTGCCGCGCCCGGCCGCGCTCGACGCGCTGCACGCGGTCGACGGCATCCGGGAGACCGTCGCCGGTGTGCTCCAGACCTGCGAGGTGCGGACGGTGGCCGCCGACGCGCAGTGGCTGAGCCCGTCGTACGGCCGGGACACCGTGGCGCTGCACTTCACCTGGATCGAGGACACGGAGGCGGTACTGCCCGTGGTGCGGCGGCTGGAGGAGGCGCTCGACGCCTTCGACGCGCGGCCGCACTGGGGCAAGGTGTTCACCACGGAGGCGGCGACACTGCGCGAACGCTATCCCCGGCTCGGCGACTTCGCGGCGCTGGCGCGGAGCCTCGACCCGCAGGGTAAATTCGCCAACACCTTCGTCCGGGACGTCCTCGGCGACTGAGGGGACCGATGGCGGGGGCCAGACTTTATACAGCCCCTTTCCTAACCCCTTGTCGAACCTCACCCGCAGCCCATAGCCTTGCCGCGCGCCGGTGCCGTCGTGCCCCGGCATGACGGCAAAGGGTGGGGGCACCTCGGTGAAGCGCACATCACGTGACATCCGTACCGCGAACCGCTACGAGGTGCTGCGCCAGATCATCGCCGAATCGCCCACCTCCCGGCAGGAGTTGGCCGCAGCCACTGGGCTGAGCCTGGCCACGGTCGCCACGCTCGTCGGTGAGCTGCTCGATCTGCGGATGATCACCGAGGTCGGATTCGAGGACTCGGCGGGGGGCCGCCCGCGCGGTCTCGTCGCCGTCAACGCGTCCGGGGGCGCACTGATCGGCGTCGACATCGCGGAGACGTACATCCATGTCGAGTTGTTCGACCTGGCGTTGAACGTGCTCGCCCGCGCCGACGAGGACATGCGGCCCGGCGAGAGCCTCCCGGAGCAGGTGGTCGGCCATGTCGCCGCCGCCGTCCGCTCGGTGGTCGCGCAGGCCGGCATCGAGGCGGCCCGGGTGCTCGGCGTCGGGGTGAGCGTGCCGGGTCAGGTGGACCGGAAGACCGGCGTCGCGGAGTACGCCCCCAACTGGGACTGGCACGACGTGCCGTTGCTCGACCTGCTCTCCGAAGTCATCGACTACCCGCTCTACTTGGACAACCCGCTGCGGGCCGGCGCGGTCGCCGAGATGTGGTTCGGGGCGGCGCGCGGACGCGGGGACGCGGTGGTGGTCAACCTCGGGACGGGAGTCGGCGCCGGGCTCGCGCTCGGCGGTGGGCTGTACCGGGGGGTGAGCAACAGCGCCGGCGAGTGGGGCCACACCACGCTCGTCCTGGACGGGCGGCTGTGCCGCTGCGGCAACCACGGCTGTGTGGAGGCCTATGTCGGCGCGCCCGGAATCATGCTGAATCTACGGGAGTTGAGCCCCGAGAGCCCGCTGCTGCACCCCGAGGACCAGACGGCCACCATCGACGCGCTGGCCCAGGGCGTGGCCGCGAACGACCCCGTGGCCCTCAAGGTCGTGCGGGAGACCGCCCGTTACATCGGCGCGGGCATCGCCAATCTCGTCAACGTCCTCAACCCAGAAGTGGTCGTGCTCAGCAGTTGGGTCGCCCGCAAGCTCGGCACCCCGCTGCTGCGCGAAGTGCGCGAGGCGGTTCAACGGCACGCGCTCAGACGGCCGTTCGCCGCCACCGATATCGTCCTCTCCCCCATCCCCACCGATCCGGCGTGCCTGGGCGCGGCGACGTTCGCACTCGAAGGGGCACTGCAGTCGGTCGGGCAGCGGGCGAGGCGCACCACCCCCGCAAGGAGCCGTACCGCACCACCTTCATGACGACGGAAGGGATGCACGTGACTCACCCCCACACCAGGAGATCGATCCTCGCGACAGCGGCGGCCGCACTCGCCGTCACCGGCGCCTTGATCTCCGCGCCACCCGCGAATGCCGAAGGCGTCGCACCGGCCGAGGTCTCCCCCCATGCCGCCCAGACCATCGACAACATCGGTGCGTCCGGCGCCTGGTGGGTCAACGACCTGCAGCACTTCAGCCCGGCCGTTCAGGCGCGGGTGGCCCAACTCCTGTTCTCCTCCAAGGGGTTGGACCTCAGTTCCTACCGCTACAACATCGGCGGCGGTGGCACCGCGGTGACCACCCCGGCCCGCGCCGCCCAGGACTTCCTGAACGCCGACGGGACGTACGACTGGAGTAAGGACAAGGGCGGCCGGACGTTCCTCAAGTACGCCGCGCAGTACGGCGTCCAGGACCTGATCGGCTTCGTCAACAGCGCGCCCGCGCAGTGGACCACCAACGGGCAGAGCTGCGGCGGGCAGTTGAAGGCGGAGGACGAGGGCGCCTACGCGAAGTACATCGCCGATGTCACCGCCCACTTCGCGAAGCAGGGCGCGAAGTTCGACTACATCAGCCCCTTCAACGAGCCCGACAACAACTTCGGCGACTGCGGTCAGGAGGGCATGCAGGTCACCGTCGACCAACGCGACGACATCGTGCGGGCGTTGGGCGCCGAGCAGCAGGCCCGGCACCAGCAGACGTCCATCATCGCCGACGAGTCGAGCAACACGGTCGGCTTCAGCACCGAACTCCCGCAGTGGATCTCGCAGCCGGACACCGCCCAGTACGTGTCCAAGCTGGCGCACCACACGTACAACAACCCGAACGACGGCCAGTTGGGCAACGTCTACGAGACGGCGAAGACGGTCGGCAAGCCGTCCTGGGCCACCGAGATCTGCTGCTTCGGCAAGGGCACCACGGGCTGGAACCAGGAGTACGACCCGACGATCGACAACGCCCTGCTGATGTCGCGGATCATCTACAAGGACTTCGCGACCTCGCACGACTCGGCGTTCCAGTGGTGGGTGGCCCTCGCCAGCGGCTACGGCACGGACCCGGCCGCGCGCAACGACGTCGGCTGGAACGACGGGTTGATCTACTACGACCCCGACTACGCGACGAACGGGAACCAGTCGCTGTACTTCACCAAGCGGTACTACGCGCTCGGCCAGTACAGCAAGTTCGTGACACCGGGCTCCGTCGCGCACAACGTGACGGGCGCGCCGAGCGGCGTCGAGGTGACCTCCTACGACCGGGACGGCCAGTGGGTGGTCGTGGTCAACAACCAGAACACCACCGCCACTTCGCTGAACCTGCGCTTCAACAGCAAGACGCCGGTGCGCACGACCCAAGCCGTGCGGACGTCGACCACGGAGAACTGGGCGAAGGTCGCAAAGCCCGACGTCAGCGGCTCCACGCTGTCCACGACCCTCGCCGCCCGCTCGATCACGACGTACGTCCTCGACCAGAAGGACCGTAAGCACCAAGGGAGTTCGACAACCGTCACCGGCGCCCTCCAGGGCAAGCAGTCCGGCAAGTGCCTGACGGCGGACGCCTCGGGGGCCGCGATCGGCACCTGCACGGGCGGGGTGGAGCAGGCGTGGTCGTACGACGCGAAGGGTGGCCTGAAGGGCGCCAACGGGTATCTGACGGAGGGGAGTTCGGGGCTGACGACGACCGCCGACTTCACGGGTGATCCCGGGCAGCGGTGGCTGCTGAACGGCAACGGGCAGATCCTCGGCGAGGCGTCCGGGAAGTGTCTCGACGTGAGCGGGCAGTCGACCGCCGACGGCGGCAAGGTGATCCTCTACAGCTGCAACGGCGGGGCCAACGAGGCCTGGTCGAAGGTGTAATGACCACCTGAACGCGCGGTGCGGGCCGCCTCTCGGCGACCCGCACCTTCGTCACGTCCGGTATTCCGAACGCTACACAACGCTTCGAACAGACTTCGTCCAACCCCTTGCCGAAGGATTGGGCGAAGGTTAACGTCCCGCACCGCACCTCGATTTGAGCCACGGGCCGCTGAGCCGTGGAGCCGCAGCCGCGCGAGAGACCGCGAGAGACAAGGACGTCACCATGTCGGCAATGAGCAACAGCAACTGGTCCCGCCGATCCGTATTCCGGGCGGCGGCGGGGATGGCCGCGGCCGGCACGCTGGCCGCCTGCGGAGGCAACAACGGCCGTGGCGGAGGCTCGGGTTCGGGCAAGCAGCTCGTCCAGTACTTCCACGCGTACGGCGAGGCGGGGACGGAGCAGGCGATCAAGCGCTACGCGAAGGCCTACAGCAAGGCCAACGTGTCCACCACCTGGATCACCGGCACCAACTTCGAGGCCAAGCTCTTCTCGTCCCTGCTCACCAAGCAGGCGCCCGACGTCTTCGAGTTCCACCCGCAGTTGCAGTTGGTCAAGAGCGGTCAGGTGGCGGACCTGAGCGACATCATCGACCCGGTCAAGGACGACTTCAATCCGGCCGACATCACCTCCCACACGGTCGACGGCAAGATCTACGGGATCCGGATGATCGACGACCCGCAGTTCTTCTACTACCGCAAGTCGATGCTGGAGAAGGCCAAGGTCGAAGTCCCCACCACGCTCGACGAGTTGCTGGAGGCCGCCGCCAAGCTCACCACGAGCAAGGTCAAGGGCGTCTACCTCGGCAACGACTTCACCTCGGTCCAGAACAACGTGATCTGGTCCGCGGGCGCCGACACCCTGAACGCGAACCACGAGATCGCCTACCACACGGACGCCGTCGTCGACGGCCTGAAGAAGCTCCGGACCCTGTTCACGAGCGGCCATGTGCTGCTGGACGCCCCGACCGACTACTGGGACCCGTCCTCGATCGACCAGGGGCTGTGCGCCATCCAGTGGGGCGGCATGTGGTCCATGCCGGCCATGCAGCAGGCGCTCGGCGACGATCTCGGCGTCTTCCCGTTCCCGAAGGTCGGCGACAACGGCAAGCCCTCGGTCACCAACGGCGGTTGGTCGATGTTCGTCAACGCCAAGGGCAAGAACGTCGAAGCGGCCAAGGAGTACGTGAAGTGGCTGTGGATCGACCAGAAGAAGTACCAGGAGGACTGGGCGCTCTCGTACGGCTTCCACATCCCGCCGCGCACCTCGATAGCCGCGCAGGCCACCAAGCTCAAGACGGGGCTGCCTGCCGAGGCCGTCAAACTCTTCACCGACTACGGCCACTTCGACAACATCAGCTGGGACCAGACCATGATCACCGCCTTCAACGACGTGATCGCGTCCAGCGTCCGCAAGAACGGCAACCCGGAGGCCGCGCTCGACGCATGCGACAAGAAGGTCAATGTCGAGCTCAAGAAGCTGTTCGGATAGACCGGCGGGCGGAACACGACATGTCGACCACCACCACGCGCGGGGTCGCCCAGCCCGCCCCGGCCAAGGCCTCCCAGGCTCGGCCGCGGCGGGGCCTGCGGTCCAACGCCACCCTGAACTTCTGGCTCTTCACCGGCCCCTTCCTCATCGGCCTGGTGATCTTCGTCTTCGTCCCCATCGGATGGAGCATCTGGCTCAGCTTCTTCGACGCCCGCTACACCGTCACACCGAGCGACTTCATCGGCCTCGACAACTACCGGCAGATCCTGACCAACAGCAACTTCCCCGATTCGCTGCTGACGTTCACGGTGTTCGCCGCGTTCATCGTGCCGACCACCTGGGCGCTGTCACTGGGTCTGGCGCTGCTGGTGAACCAACTGCGGTTCATGCGGGCGTTCTTCCGGTCGGTGTTCTTCCTGCCGACCGCCGTGTCGTACGTCGCCGCCGCGCTGATCTGGAAGATGTCCATCTTCACCGGTGTGCGCTTCGGCCTGATGAACACGGTCCTCGGCTGGTTCGGCGTAGACAACATCGCCTATCTGTCTAACCCGAGTCCGCCCTGGTACTGGGTGGTCATCGTGAGCCTGCGGCTGTGGATCCAGTCCGGCTTCTACATGATCCTGTTCCTGGCAGCCCTGCAGAACATCCCGGCCGAGCTGTACGAGGCCGCCGAGATCGACGGCGCCAAGCGGGGCTGGCAGACCTTCCGGTACATCACGCTGCCCCAACTCCGGGCCACGTCAACGGCGGTGGTCCTGCTGCTGCTCATCGCCGCCTACCAGGCGTTCGACGAGTTCTACAACCTCATCACGACCAAGGCCACTTGGGCTCAGACCCCGCTCATGGAGCTGTACAAGGCGGCCCTCGGCACGAACCAGGACTACGGCGCCGGCAGCGCGGGCGCGGTCATCCTGTCCCTGCTGATCTGCGTCATCACCCTCGCCCAGGGCAAGATCATGGGCTTCGGAAGGGGGGAGGAGTCCAAGTGACCACCACCGCACCGCAGTTGGGCAAGAAGCGCGGCAAGAGGCGCGGCGGCGTCCTCGGCAACACGGGCCTGTACCTCGCCGTCTCCGTCGCCGCCCTGCTCTTCCTGATCCCGTTCTACCTGATCCTGCGCAACGCCCTCTCCACGGACCCGGAGATCACCGGCGAGAACTGGAAGCTGCTCCCCTCCTTTCAGTGGGGCAATATCTCCGAACTCTTCGACGACCAGACCGTCCAGTTCGGCCGCGCCCTGTGGAACTCCACGGTCGTCGCCGTCCTGATGACCGTGGGCACCCTGCTCGTCTGCTCGCTGGCCGGCTACGGCCTGGCCCGCATCCCCTACAAGCACTCCAACAAGGTCTTCTACGCCGTCCTCGCGACCCTGATGGTTCCGACGGCCGTGACCTTCGTGCCGAGCTTCGTCCTCGTCTCGTCCCTCGGCTGGGTCGACACCTACCGGGGGCTCATCATCCCGGGCCTGTTCAGTGGTTTCACCTGCTTCCTGTTCCGGCAGTACTTCCTGGGGTTCCCCAAGGAGTTGGAGGAGGCGGCACGCGTGGACGGGCTCGGCTACTGGGGCGCGTACTGGCGGATCGTCGTACCCAACTCGCTGAA
The DNA here is from genome assembly GCF_040605995.1 of Streptomyces sp. NPDC005492. Classification (NCBI taxonomy): domain Bacteria; kingdom Bacillati; phylum Actinomycetota; class Actinomycetes; order Kitasatosporales; family Streptomycetaceae; genus Streptomyces; species Streptomyces sp. NPDC005492. The sequence continues at coordinate 222,774 of NZ_JBEXDX010000011.1, read as the reverse complement.
CTTCTTCGCGGCGATCGCCACGATCACCTTCATCAGCGGCTGGAACGCTTTCCTGTGGCCGCTGGTCATCGGCCAGGACCCGGGCTCCTGGACCGTGCAGATCGCCCTGTCGTCGTTCATCACGAACCAGACCGTCAACTTCCATCTCATCTTCATGGCCACCGCAGTTTCCATCCTGCCCCTGGTCTTCGTGTTCCTCTTCCTCCAGCGCTGGCTGGTGCAGGGGATCGCACAGACCGGCATCAAGGGCTGACGCCTCCCCCCTGACGAACTGGAGACCGATGTCTTTCCCTACGACCACGGCCACCGACTACGTCGAGGATGTCTCGCCGGGCAGCGGGGCTCTCCCGCCCCGCGCCCGGCACGCGTCCTCGGACGCGAAGTCACTGTCACTGAACGGCAGTTGGCGCCTGCGTGTGTCGGCGACCGCCGACGCCGAGGACGACTCGTTCGCCGCGGAGGGCTACGACGCCGGGGACTGGGCCGAGGTCACGGTCCCCGGCCACTGGGTCCTGCAAGGCCACGGCTCCCCCATCTACACCAACCACCTCTACCCCTTCCCGGTCGACCCGCCGCGCGTCCCGACCGAGAACCCGACCGGCGACCACCTCCGCACCTTCGACCTGCCGTCCGAGTGGCCCTCGGACGGCGGGGCGGTGCTGCGCTTCGACGGGGTGGAGTCCTGCGCCCGCGTCTGGCTGAACGGCACGGACATCGGCGAGTTCAAGGGCTCCCGGCTGCCGCACGAGTTCGCGGTCGGTCACCTGCTGAAGCCGAGCGGCAACGTCCTGGCCGTCCGCGTCCACCAGTGGTCGGCGGGCTCCTACCTCGAGGACCAGGACCAGTGGTGGCTGCCGGGCATCTTCCGTGACGTCACCCTGCTGCACCGCCCGGCGGGCAGCGTCCTCGACTTGTTCGTGCACGCCTCCTACGACCACGTCGGCGGCGCGGGCACCCTGCGCGTCGACTCCGACGTCGACGGCCGGGTCACCGTGCCCGCCCTGGACATCGATGTCGCGACCGGCGAGTCCGTCACCGTGCCGGTGGAGCCGTGGACGGCCGAACACCCTTACCTGTACGAGGGGTTGCTGACGACGGAGGGCGAACGCGTCCCACTGCGCGTCGGCTTCCGGACCGTCGAGCTCTCCGACGGCCTGATCAAGGTCAACGGGAAGGCGATCCTCCTCAAAGGCGTCAACCGCCACGAGTGGCACCCGGAAATGGGCCGCGCCCTCGACCTGGAGACCATGCGCGAGGACGTGCTGCTGATGAAGCGGCACAACATCAACGCGGTCCGCACCTCGCACTATCCGCCGCACCCCGCCTTCCTGGACCTGTGCGACGAGTACGGCCTGTGGGTCATCGACGAGTGCGACCTGGAGACCCACGGTTTCACCGAACAGGCCTGGCGGGACAACCCCGTTGACGACGACCGCTGGACCCCGGCCCTGCTGGACCGCGCCGCCCGCATGGTCGAACGGGACAAGAACCACCCGTCGATCGTCATCTGGTCCCTCGGCAACGAGGCCGGCACCGGCCGCGGCCTCACCGCCATGGCCGAGTGGATCCATGGCCGTGACCGCTCACGGCTCGTGCACTACGAGGGCGACATCAACTGCCGTGACACGGACGTCTATTCACGCATGTACGCCGACCACGCCGAGGTCGAGCGCATAGGCCGGTGCGAGGACGGCGGCACTCACCGACGCCGCGGGCTCCCCTTCATCCTCTGCGAGTACGGCCACGCCATGGGCAACGGCCCCGGCGGCCTCGCCGACTACCAGCGCCTCTTCGAGTCGTACGACCGGCTCCAGGGCGGTTTCATCTGGGAGTGGATCGACCACGGCATCAGGGACGAGCGGTTCGGCTTCGCTTACGGCGGCGACTTCGGCGAGGAGCTGCACGACGGGAACTTCGTCTGCGACGGCCTGCTCTTCCCGGACCGTGCTCCCTCCCCCGGGCTGATCGAGTACAAGAAGGTCATCGAGCCGATCTCGATGGTCGATCCCGACGGATCCGTCGGCTCCGTGCGCGTGACCAACAAGCACGACTTCGCCGACCTGTCCGCGTTCGTCTTCCAGTGGTCCTACCAAGTGGACGGCGAGACGGTCGAGTCGGGCACCCTGACGGTGCCGCCGCTCGCCCCCGGCGCATCGGCCGACGTGAAGCTGCCGGCTCCGCCCGTGGAGTCCGACGGCGCGGAATCCCAGTGGACGGTAAGGGCGTTGCTCGCGGCCGACACGGCCTGGGCTCCCGCAGGCCATGTGATCGCCTGGTCCCAATTCCAGGTCGCGGCCCGCCCGTTGCCGTCCGTGTCCCCCGTCGCCGGGCCCGTCCTCGGCGAGCGGCGGATCACCCTCGGCCCGGCCTCCTTCGACGCCCGTACGGGTGAGCTGAAGTCGATCGGCGCGGTGGACGTCACGGGTCTCCGCCTCGACGTATGGCGGGCGACCACCGACAACGACGACGGCGCGTCCTGGCAGACGGCCGTCCGATTCGGCCTGCTGTGGCGCAAGTTGGGTCTGCACCGGATGCGGCACCGCCTGGACGGCGTGGAGTTGAGCGAGGACGCGCTGACCGTGCGCACCCGGGTGGCTCCCGCCGCCTGGGAGATCGGGCTCGCCACGGTCTACCGCTGGACCTCGGACGGCGAGCGGCTGCGGCTCACGGTGTCCGTGAAACCCGAGGGCGACTGGACCGTACCGCTCCCGAGGTTGGGCGTCCGCTTCGGGCTCGACGCGAGCGCCGACCGGGTGAAGTGGTTCGGCGGCGGTCCGGGCGAGGCGTACCCCGACACCAAGTCGGCCTCGCTGCTGGGCCGTTGGGAGTCCACGATTGACGCTCTCCAGACCCCCTACGTCCGTCCGCAGGAGAACGGCGCCCGCACGGACGTCCGTTGGGCGGAGCTGGGCGGCCTGCGGATCGACGGCGACCCGGAGTTCTGGTTCACGGCCCGCCGCTGGACGACGGAACAACTGGACGCGGCCACCCACCGCACCGACCTCACACCGGGCGACACAGTGTGGGTGAACCTCGACCACGGCCAGCACGGCATCGGCTCGCAGTCCTGCGGCCCGGGCCCGCTGCCGCAGTACTTCCTCGACGCCGAACCCACCGAGTTCTCCTTCGTCTTCTCGGAAACCCCGGAGCCCAATTGACCAGCACCGCCATGAAACCGTCCGCGGCCGACCGGCTCTTCAGCCGACCGGCCGCGGTCGCGTCCTGCGTCGGCTTCGTCCTCATCGGCATGCTCCAGGCCCTCTACGGCCCCGCGATCCCGGGCCTGCGCCACGAGTTCGGGCTCTCCCCGTCCGGCGCCGGCCTCGGCCTGAGCCTGCACTTCACGGGCGGGGTCGCGGGTGTCCTGGTCTTCAACGCGATCCACTCCCGGATCAGCAACAGGGCGCTGCTGGCGTGGAGTTACGGCCTGATGGCGGCGGGCGGCGCGGGTTTCGCACTCGCGCCGGGCTGGCCCCTCGCGCTGGCCGCCGCGTTCCTGGGCGGGCTCGGCTTCGGCGGAATCGACTACGGCCTGAACCAGCTCTTCGCCGCCGGTTTCGGCGACCGTTCCACCGCGATGCTGAACGTGCTCAACGCGCACTTCGGCATCGGTGCGGTGCTGGGCCCGGCGGTCGTGGCCTGGCTCGGTCCGGACGATTACCCGTACGCGTTCGGGGCGTGCGCGGTGCTGGCGGCGGCGCTCGTGTTCGCGGGCTCAAGTGGCGTACGTACACGTGTATCTGACGCTCCACCAGTAAAGACGGGTGGCGAAGGCCTGGGCCTGTCCCGCGTCCTCGTCGGCTTCCTCGTCCTCTACATCCTGAACGTGGCGGTCGAGGCGGGTGTCGGCGGCTGGGAGCCCACGCATCTGGAGACGATCGGCTACACCGCGACCGTGGCCGCGTCGGCGACCTCCGTCTACTGGCTGATGATGACGGCGGGCCGCTTCCTGGTCGTGCCGATCACCCTGCGCTACTCCCCCGAGCGCATTCTCGCGGTGTGCGCGGCCGGGATGACGGTGTGTCTGCTGTTGACGCTGGTCAAAGGAGTGGCACCGGTGGCGTACGCCGGTGTCGGCTTGTTCATCGCTCCGGTCTTCCCGACGGGCCTGCCCTGGCTCAACAAGGCGCTCCCCCAGGCCGGGCGCGCCGGTGCGTGGGTGATCGCGGCCTCGATGATCGGCGGGGTGGCGGCTCCGCCGCTGCTCGGGGTCGGGATCGAGGCGTCCGGGATCCACGCGGTGCCCTGGCTGTTGACCGTGTTGTCGGGCGCGTCGCTGCTGGCGACGGCCTGGCTGATCCGACTGACGAGGAGGTCCGCGTCATGAACGTGAGGAACGCCCTGTACCGGCTCACCCGAAGGTGGATCGAGTGAGCGCGAACAGCATCGAGGTGCGCGGGTTGTCCCGCACCTTCCACACGACGGTCCGCCGCCCGGGTTTCGTCGGCGGCCTCCGCTCCCTCGTCAACCCGGAGCGCGTGCCCAAGTACGCCGTATCCGACGTCACGTTCGAGGTCGCGCCGGGCGAACTCCTCGCGCTGCTCGGCCCGAACGGCGCCGGCAAGTCCACCACCATCAAGATCCTCACCGGCATCCTGACGCCCACCTCCGGCGAGGCCCGGGTCGCGGGCGTGGTGCCGTACCGGGAGCGCGAGCGCAACGCCCGTAACATCGGGGCGGTGTTCGGGCAGCGCACCCAATTGTGGTGGGACCTGCCGGTACGCGAGTCGTTCTCGATCCTCCGGGACATCTATGAGGTGCCGAAGGCCCAACACGCGGCCCGACTGCGGGAGTTCGATGCCATCCTCGAGCTTTCCGCCTTCTGGGACACCCGCGTCCGCCATCTCTCCCTCGGCCAGCGGGTGCGCTGCGATCTGGCCGCCGCCCTGCTGCACGATCCGCCGGTCGTCTTCCTCGACGAGCCGACCATCGGCATGGACGTGGTGGTGAAGGAGCAGGTGCGCGAGTTCCTGCGGCATCAGGTGGAGGAGCGCGGCCGTACGGTCCTGCTGACCACGCATGACATGACCGAGGTCGCCCGGCTCGCCGAGCGGGTCGTCCTCATCAACCACGGCCGGCTGGTCCTGGACGGCACCCTCGACGAGATCCGCCGCAGGTTCGGCTCGACCTGGCAGATCCGCGCGACGCTCGCCGACGCGCACGCGGCGGCCGTAGCCCTGCCGGGCATCGCTCTGGTGCGACGGGACGGACCGCAGGTGGTCTTCGGCCCGGACGGCTCCGACGCACCGACCGTCCATCAGGCGCTGAAGCAGGTCATCGAGCGGTACGAGGTGACCGAGATCGCCATGGACGAGGCCGAGTTGGAGGATGTGATGCGCGCCGCGTACGTCCAGGCCGGCCCGCGGGCCGAGGAGACCTGAGATGGCCACCCTGCACGCCTGGCGCGCCGCCCGCGTCACCCCGCTCGGCGAACTGCTCGCCCCGCCCCGCATCACCGCCGCCCTGCTCCGCCTGACCGTGCAGGTCGTGCTGGTGGCGTCCCTGTGGCGCGGCCTGTACTCCCAGACCGGCCCCACCGCCGGCCTCACCCGCGACCAGGCGGTGACGTACGCCGTACTGGCCGTACTCGCGTCCCGGCTACGGGAGTTGGACCAGCAGGCGGGCCGGGACACGGTCCTCCAGCACATGCACTTCGGCACGATCATCTACTGGTATCTGCGCCCGTTGCCGCCCCAGCGCTACTACGCGCTGCGGGCGTTCGGCGAGCAACTGTACGGCCTGGCGTGGGCGTTGACGGGATACGCCGCCTGCCTGGCGGCCGGGGTAGTGGAACCACCCACGTCACCAGCGGTAGCGGGGGTGTTCACCCTCAGCATGCTGCTGGGCCAGCTCGTCCTCTACTACGTCATGCTCCTCATCGACCAACTCTGCTTCTGGACGCTCCGCAACGGGGCCGCGATGCTCATCCTGATCTTCGCGCAGAACCTGCTGTCCGGGGTGTACGCGCCGCTGTGGTTCTTCCCGGACTGGTTCATCACGATGAGCCGCTTCCTGCCGTTCCAGGCGACGCTCAGCGTGCCGCTCTCGATCTACGTGGGCCGCATCCCGCTGTCCGACGCGGGCACACAACTCGCCCTACAGGCAGCCTGGGTGATGTCCCTTTCTCTCCTCACCCGGTTCCTGTGGCGACGCGCCGCACGCCGGGTCGTGGCCCAAGGAGGGTGACGCGAGTGAAAGCAGTCCGGATCGTGTGGCGCATCACGCGCCTCAACTTCCGTGCCCAGCTCGAATACCGCACCGAGTTCCTGCTGATGATCGCGATCGGCGCGATCTGGCAGGTGTCGGTGATCGTGTTCGCGACCGTGCTGCTCACCCGGTTCTCCGGAATGGGCGGCTGGGACAGCTCCGACGTGCTGCTGATCCCGGCGACCCGGATGCTGGCGCACGGCCTGATGGTCCTGTTCCTGGGCCGTATGCACGGCATCGGCAGATACATCCAGGAGGGCCGTATCGACATCTACCTGGTACGCCCGATGCCGGTCCACCGCCAGGTCCAGTTGGAGTACTTCCCCACCAACGCGATCGGCGACCTGACCGTGGCCGCCGGCCTCATGATCGGCGCCCTCGGCCGCAGCCACCTCGACTGGACGGCGGGCCGCATCGCGTACCTGATCGCCGCGCTCCTCGGCGGCATGCTCCTGGAGGCGGCCCTCTTCACAGCCGTGGCGAGCGCCTCCCTCCGCTACCCGTCCGCGGGCTACTGGAGCCGCTGGCTGGAGGACCTCCTCGGCACCTTCGGCAACTACCCCCTCAACGTCCTCCCCCGCGCGGTCGGCGGCTTCCTCACCTACGCCCTCCCCCTCGCCTTCGTAGCCTTCCTCCCAGCGGCCGTCCTGACCGGGCACGGCCACGACATCGGGGTCCCGTACTGGCTGGCGGCGGGGTCGCCGGTGGTGGGGGTGCTGGCGTATGTGGGGGCGCGGGGGCTGTGGGGGTGGAGTCTGGGGCGGTACACGGGGGTGAACGGGTAACCGCCGGGGCCGACGTCTGCCCCAACCTCCGCACCCCCGGTATAGGCGAACCCACCACCCACAACACCGACATCGCTCCCCCAACAGCAGCCACCGTCAACGTCACCCTCAGCCCCGCCAGCGTGGCGAGTTCGCCGCCGATCAACGCGCCCAGTGGACGCACCCCGTAGTTGACCGTGCTGTACGCGCCCGCGACCCGGCTGCGCAGCCCGTCCGGTACGACCGATGCCTGGAGGGAGTTGAGATTGACGTCGAAGAGCATGACGCCGAAGGCGGAGAGGAACTCGGCCGCGCCGAGGAAACCGAGGCGGGTCCAGGTCGGGCCGGTCGCCGTCGCGACGAGGGCGAGCGGGGCCGGAAACAGGACCGCGCCGACGGCGATGCTGTGGCCCACGCCGATCCTGCGGGCGATCGCCGGAGCCGCGACCGCGCCGAGGAGGCCGCCCGTCGCGCCCACGCCGAAGGCCAACCCGATGGCGCCGGGCGAGAGTTGGAGGACGCGGTCGGCGAACAGGACGAGCAGACCGGTGCCCGAGAGGAAGGTGCAGAAGTTGACGGTGGTGGCGCAGAGGAGGCCCGCCCGCATGATGGGGTCGTGGATCACGAAGGCCAGGCCTTCGCGCGCCCGCCGTAGCAACGAGGGTCCGCTCGCCTCGGAGTTCGCCGGTTCCTCGACCCTCGTGCCGCCGACCAGGATCGCCGACGCCACGAACGACAGCGCGTCGGCGATCACCGCGACCGGTGCAGTCAGTGCCTGGACCAGAACGCCGCCGATCGCGGGACCGGCGATGAAGGAGGCCGAACGGCTCGCGCTGAGCTTGCTGTTCGCGTCGACGTACGACGTCGGCGGCACGAGGTGGGCGAAGAACGACGAGTAGGCGGTGTTGAAGACGACCGCCGCCGTGCCGGTCAGCAGGGCCACCGTGTAGAGCTGGCCGAGGGTCACCGTGTCGAGGGCGTAGGCGATCGGCAGGGTGAGCAGGACAGCGGCTCGGAACAGGTCGGCGAGCAGCATGAGTTGGCGCTTGCCGGGGCGGTGGTCGACCCAGGCGCCCAGGAACAGGCCGAGGAGGTTCGGGGTCCAGACGAGGGCGGTCAGCAGGGCGACCTCGTTCGCGGAGGCGTGCAGTGCGCCAACCGCTATGAGGGGTAAGGCCAGTTCGGAGACGCGGTCACCGAACTGGGAGACGGACTGGCCGCACCAGAACCGTACGAAGCGGCGGTCCCGCCACAACGAGCCCTGCGCCGGCCGGGTCGTCCAGCGGCCCTTCACTCCGGCAGGACGTACATCAGCAGGCGGACGTCTCTGCCGTCCTGCGGTCGTGGGTCCTGTTTGCGGAGGACGTACGGTGCGATCAGTTCCTCCAACGCGTCTTTCAGAGCCGCCAGTTCGTCCGCCGTCACCACGATCCGCGTGTTGCCCGCCCCGGCGAGCGCGGCCCACTCCGGTTCCAGTGCGGGCGCGGTTTCGGTCAGCCAGCGCAGGGGCAGTTCGGCGTTGCGCGCGAACATCTCGCCGGCCAGCACCAGCGCGGCCGAGCGGCCCTCCTCGTCCTGCGGTATCCCGACGCGGAAGCCCCGCGCCACCGCCTCCCAGCGCCGCTCCCGCCGGTCCGTCCCGCCCTCGGCGTCGCGGACCAGGCCGTAGCCCGCGAGATGGCGCAGATGCCAGCTCGTGACGGACGGGGTGGCGCCGACGTGCGGGGAGAGCCTGGAGGCAGTGGCGGGGCCGTGGCGCTGGAGGCGTTCGAGGATCGCGAGCCTTACGGGGTGCGCCAGCGCGCGCATGGCCTTCGGGTCGGAGATCTCCATGTCGCCGAAACGGTTGCCGGAATCCATGGTCCGAGAGTGTTCTCTCAGAAAGCCTGAGAGTCAACTCTCAGGTCTCATGCGGCAGTTGTCGCTCAGTTCGGTTGAGGCGTCAGGCGCTTGTGGCCCTTCCTGTCGTAGTACCGGACCATCGCGAACCCGAAGAGCAGCCCGATCGCCGCGCCGATCGCGATCATCGTCCACGCGCGGGTCAGGCCCGCGTCGCCCCGTGCGTCGAAGTAGAGGATCGCCCGTACGCCGTCGCTGAGTTGGCGCATGGGCTCGAAGTGGGAGAGGAAGCGGTAGAAGCCGGGGACCGCCTGGAGGGGGACGGTGGCGCCGGAGGACGGGAGGCCCAGGACGATGAAGACGAACATGGAGACGAGTTGGCCGATGCCTCCGAAGGCGGCGTTGATGGCCTGGACGCCGAGGCCTACGGCGAGGGCCGCGCAGTAGGAGTAGATCCACAGGAGGGGGATGTGGGTCGCGTCCATGCCGAGGATGCTGACGGTGGCGAGCATGATCAGGGAGACGCTGAGGAGGGTGATCCCCGCCGTCATCGCCATTTTCAGGAGCAGGGTCTGGGTGCGGTTGATGGGGACGGTGGGGCGGCGGGTGTGCCAGGGGCCGATCTCGTTGTCGGCGTAGCCGAGGGCGGTGTCGACGCCGTTGCTGATGACGTTGCCGCCCATGAAGCCGGCCAGGACCAGCAGCAGGGTGTAGTAGAACGCGGTCAGGCCGATGCCGCTGTTGGCGCCGATGGGGTGGCCGACCTGGGTGACGATCAGCACCGGGTCGGCGAGGAACAGCTTCTGCGTGGAGTCGGCCTTCGTGGCGGCCGCCGTGAGCTGTTTGCCGATGGTGAGCGAGGCCTGCTGGGCCGCGGTCGTGGAGATCCGGCTCGCGAGGGAGGAGCCGAGGCTGCCCTTGCCGGGGTTGGTCAGCACGGTGATCTTCGGGCGGGCGGTGGCGTTCGTGGTGGTGAGTGCGGCGACCGAGTCCGTGAAGTCGGCGGGGATGACGAGGGCGCCGTAGACCTTGCCCGCGTCCAGTTCGTCCTGGGCCTGGGCGCGGGTGAGTTGGCGCCAGCCGGGTGCGCGGCTGCGGGTGTCGGTGACGATGGAGTGGGCGATCTGGGTGCCCAGGTTCTGTTGCTGGCCGGACAGCGGTCTGCCCGTGTCGGCGTTGACCAGGGCGATGGGCAGGTCGCGCAGTTCGCGGTTGGGGTTGACGATGCCGCCCATGTACAGGAGGGACAGCAGCAGGGCGAGCAGACCGGTGAGGACGGTGGGGATGAGCCACAGTCTGGGGCGGCCGAGGAGTGCGGTGGCGCGGAGGGCGGAGAGGGCCGAGTCGTCGTCCATGGTGGGCAAGTCTGGTACCGGGATCGGGTGGTGGCGGTGGGGAAACGCGCCGGACTCCCCTCTTGTTATTAGCTATTGTCCTAGGGGCTCTAGTTACTGCAGGTCAGGAGGGAGGTGGTCGGCTGTGGCTCGTGCCGGGCTCACCGCGGACCGTGTCGTGGCGGCCGCCGCCGACCTCGCCGACGAGGTCGGCTTCGAGCATGTCACCCTGTCCGCCCTGGCCCGCCGGTTCGGTGTGAAGGACGCGAGCCTGTACTCGCATGTCAGGAACCTCCAGGACCTGCGCACCCGGGTCGCCCTCCTCGCCGGCGGCGAGCTGATCGACCGGATCGCGGTCGCGGTCGTCGGCCACGCCGGCCGAGACGCGCTGACCGCCTTCGCCGACGCCTACCGGGCCTACGCCCTGGAGCACCCGGGGCGTTACGCGGCCACCCAGATCCGCGTCGACCAAGCCCTGATCGCGGACTCCCCCGCGCTGCGCCGCACGGCCGAGATCACCTGCGGCATGCTGCGCGCCTACGGCCTGGAGGAACCCGATCTCACCGACGCCGTACGCCTGTTGCGCAGTACCTTCCACGGCTACTGCGCCCTGGAGTCCACCGGCGGCTTCGGCGCGCCGCGTGACGTACAAAAGTCCTGGGAGCAGGTCGTCGACGCCCTGCACACGGCGCTGACGCACTGGCCCCGGGCGGCCGCGGCGGGCTGACGGAGACGCCGGTTCCGGTCCACGTCCCAGGGGCATCGCTGACCACTTAGACTGGAAGCTTCGCGAACGTTACGTGCCACCCCGGGGGGAGGGAGCGCGAGTTGTCCCAACAGCAGCTTGGACGTGGTCCCTTGAGAACGCCGGGATCGCCCGGTCCGGTGCCGCCGGGCGGGGGTCCGCCGGCCCGGTTCGTGGGCTGGTTGGGCCGGTTCGGGTGTGTGGCCGCCGGATACGCGGTGTTCCAGTTCCTCTTCGAAGTGCTGCCCGACTCTATCGACGGGGCGCCGGCCAAGTATCTGATCGCCGGGCTGAGCGGACTCGCCACGGCCGGGATGACCTGGCTGGCGGCGGCCCTGCTCCGCGCCCGCACCTCCGGACCCGCGCCGCTCACCGTGCCCGCGCCCCTGGCGTCGAACGCCCCCGGCCCGCTGCCACATGTGTTCACTTCGGCCTACGACACTCTTGCGGCGCAGGTCGCCGTGGTGGACGACCCGGTGCGCGGCCGGCTCGTCGGCTGGCCGCACTCCCTCCAGGAGCTGGACGGCCCGGCCCGGCCGACCTCGCTGGCCACGGCGTACGGGCTGCACATCGTGCTGGACCTCGGCGTGCCGGACGGACGGCTGCACACCGGCGACCTCATCGACACCCTGTGGCGGCTGCGGTTGCAGGGCGGCGGCTGGTCGGCGCGTTCGCAGGGGTCCGTGGCCCGCCCGGAGGTCACCGCGATGGTGCTGGGCGCACTGGCCAGGGCCGGGGCGTCGCGGGAGCGGCTGGCCGACGAGGTGGCGCGCTGCGAGGCCGGTTTCACCCCCGAACTCGACGGTACGGGACGGGCGTTGACCCATGTCGTCACCACCGTGCTGCGCGGACTGCTGCGCGCGGCACCGGACGCGCCGACGCTGCCCGTGCTGCGGGACGCCCTGGTCGACGGCGCGTTCCCCGACCCGCAGCGCCAGCACCGCCGCTGCTGGAGCCACCGCCTCTCCCCGCTGCCCTGGGCCGCGCACCCCGCCCAGCCCTCGGCTCTGCACACCGCGCAGGCCGTGGTCGCCCTGGACCGGGCGGCCCGGGTCCTGGGCGAGGGGCCCGTGGAGAGTTCGGTGCGCGAGGACGGAGTGCGCTGGCTGCTGTCCTGCCCGGCGACCGCGCACGACACCTGCGGCGATCTGGCGAACCTGCGCGAGGAGGTGCGCCGGCGCCACCCGGACGACTCCTCGCACCACGAGGTGCTGAACGTACGGCACTTCACCGCGTCCTGGATCGTGCGTGCCCTGCTCACCCCGGGCGCGCAGGAGATCGCCCGGCAGGACGGCCTGGAGGATGCCTGGCGGGAGCGGTTGAACGGCGCGGCTGCCGCGGTGTGGGCGGCGCAGACCGACGGGATCTGGTCGTGGAGCCGGGACGGGTCCGCGTTCACGACGACCGAGGAACTGCGCCAGCCCATCTGGATGACCTATCAAGGCCTTTCGGCGCTGCGCGCCCATGCCGTATGGATGTATCAGCCCGATACGCGAACGAGGCTGGTGTGAACCGGAGTTGGGGAGTGAGTGCATGGGTGGTCGGCAGATCCTGGCGGCGCGGCGGCTGCTGACCGAGGCGCTGGACGGCGAACTGTCCGACCATGGGACGGTGACCGCGGCCCGTGCCGTCGTCGCCGAACTGGGCTCCCCCGAGCGCCTGTTGGAGCTGGTGGCCGAACTCGCCTCCGGCGAGGGCGATCCGGAGGGCTGCGCGCACCTGTCGTACCGTCATGTTCTGGGTTTCGACAAGCTGTTGCTGATCGACGCCGGTCCGCGGCACATGCTGCGCGCCCATCTGTGGCATCCGGACAGGGCGGCGATCGGCACGGAGGACATCCACAACCACCGTTCCCCGCTGGCCTCTTACGTGGTCCGGGGGCGGCTGGCGATGGAGCTGTACGAGGCGCGGGGTGATGGCGGGATCACCGCGGACCGGTACGAGGAGTCCCTCTCCGACCACGGCGCCGACTGGCGGTTGCGGCCGACGGGTCCCGCGCGGCTCCGGCTGACGCATGTGGGGCAGTACGCGGCGGGCAGCTCCTACGCCCTGCCCGCGAACATCCTGCACCGGGCCTGGTGCGACACGGACGTACCGACCGTGACGCTGTTCCTGGAGACGGGTGCCGACCGGCGGCGCCACACCGATGTGTTCACGGCGGCGGGCCCGCATCCGGGCGCGGTGGCGAAGGTGCCGCTCGATGTGAAGGACTATCTGGGCGCGTTGGACGCTCTGGCGGAGTCGCTCAGAAGTTCGTGAGGGCCTGTCGTACGACGTCCAGGTTGTACGCGTCGATGTCGATGCCGGCGCCGGCCAGCTCGGAGGGCGGCAGCCACAGGTACGCCTGGTCGGGCTCGGGGAGGGTGATCTCCCGGGTCAGCGGCCTGACCAGGTAGTTGTCCTGCCAGTTCTTGGTCTCGCGGCCCCGGTACTCGCTGACGAAGGACGATTCGCCGATCTTGCGGACGATCTCGCCGAGGAGCCCGGTCTCCTCCTTCAGCTCGCGCAGCGCGCCGTCCTCGGACCGCTCGTCCGGCTCCAGCTTCCCGCACGGAACGCCCCACACACGCGGCAGGAACCGCTCGGTCGCACTGCGGCGCACCAGCAGGACGCGCCCCTCGTCGTCCATCACGACGGCGGCCGCCAGTCGCTTCTCGCCGGGGTCCATGGCCATGGTTCCTCGGTCCCTCGCCGGTGGTGAGTCCAAAAGGGTCTGATACCTGAGTACCGAGGCCCAAAGAGTTTGGTACCCAGGAAAGCTTCCAACGTACCAGGATCGGCCCGTCTCGGCTGTGGAGCCGGTCTCACCCCCGAACGTCCCCGAAATTCTGCGCCCCGCACCACGGCAACCTCCCCCGCCCGAGCGGCGACTTGGGGGCATGACCAACGCAAGACGCACGACCACGCACCGTCGCCGCGCCCGCAGCCGCATCGCCCGAAAGCCGCTCGCGGGCTCGCTCGCCGTCGCGGCCCTGCTGGGCGGTGCGTGGTACGCGACCGCGGCGTCGAACAGCGGCGACGGCGGCGAGACAGGCGGCTCGGCCGCCGCCGGTAAGACCACGACCACGTCCGCACCCGCATCCGCGTCCACGAGCGCCGAGGCCGCCACCCGCAGTTCTACGGCCCCCTCTGCGACGGCGAACACCGCCGCCGCCCCGAAGACCACCCCGAAGGCCGCCACCAAGGCCACGACCGGCACGCTCACCCCGATCAGCACCACGATCGCGCTCACCGCCAAGTTCCCCTACCTGACGGCCGGTTACAACAACGCCCGCCAGTGGACCCGTACAACCACGGCCGTGGCGCCTGACGGCACCGTGCGCGTCGCCTGGCCCGCCGCCGACGGCGTCCATGTCACCCCGCTCAGCGCCGCCGGCACCCGCTCGGGCCCCGACACGATCGTCAAGGGTGCCAAGGAGGTCGGCGGTCTGGTCGCACACGACGACGGTTTCGCGCTGCTCACCCGGGTGGCCGACACCAACAAGTGGAAGGAGACGGCCGCCGCGATCATCCGCTACACGAACGGCAGGCAGACCTTCCGCACCAAGCTCACCGGCACCGCCTCGAACGACACCTCCCCCGGTCTCGACGGCCAGCTCACCTGGAACGGCACCAAGTACGGCGCGTACTTCGTCGTGCACGGCGCGGGCGGTTTCGCGGACGGCCACTTCGGCGACAAGCTGGCCTACGTCAGCGCCAAGGGCGCCAAGCTGAGCGGTGGTTGGAGCTGGGGCTGCAGCCACAACGAGGGCATCGCGCTGCACGCGGAGACCTCCGGCGCCTTCACCTCGCTCTGCTTCGACGACTGGCGCTCGGGACTGTTCGTCTCCACCGGGATCGGCGCCCCGGACGTCGCGCCGGTGGTGCAGCGCGAGCAGTGCTGGGCGGGGTACTGCGGTGGTACCTTCCCCGGCCGCACCGGTGACCTGGTGAAGTCGGCGAGTGGCCGCTACGCCACCGCCTTCGCCTCGCGCGGCGCCGCCTCGGCCAAGAAGAACACCGCCGACTCCAGCGGACGCGGCTGGACGGTGACCCCGAAAACGAGCACCCACCAGGTCGCCGTCGCCTTCATGGCGAACCGCGACTCCGCCCCGGGCAAGGCCATCTACCTCACCAGCGCCGCGGGCACCGAGAACGTCAACGTGCACGTGGCGCCGTACGGCAAGGACCGGCTGCTGCTCTCCTGGGAGTCCCTGAAGAACGCCAAGTGCGCCGCCGGAACCTGCACCGGCACTTTCACGGGGACGCATCTGCGGCTCATCGACTGGAACGGCAAGTTCCAGAGTGCGGACAAGATCGTGAGCGCCCGGATCAGCGGGGACATGGCCGTCCTGAAGAACGGCACCCTGACCTGGGCATACGCGCCTGTCACCCCGACTTACGCGACCGCCCTTTCCGGGGCGTCGCCGACCGTCACGAGCCTCCGGATAGCCCGGCTGACTCCGTGAACCGGTAGGTCGTCCGCCCGCCGCCGGCCCACCGAACGGACACGCCGTGCTCCCCGTCGACCTCCACGGACACCAGCTCCACGAGGGGACGGGGGTCCGGCTCCGCGGTGAGCCGTACCACGGCGACGAACAGGGTGGGCCCGCCGCCGACGACACCCTTGCCGTGCAACAGGCCGTGCAGGGAAAGGAGTTCGGCGGTCTGCTCGCCCTCCGCAGGCCAGCCCGTGACCCGGACCGGCGTCCCGGCGGCGGCACCCACCACCAGATGGGCCCGCACCTCCACCGCGCCCTCGGCCATCACCACGCTGGTCACCCTGGCACCGGAGGCCGCCGTGTGCCGCGAGGCAGCCCACCCCTCCCCCACCCCCAACGGCACGATGTCCGTACGGCTCGCATCGCCCCCGACGATCACGCTGTTGTCGTACGACGGCGAGGGCGCCGTGGCCGTGGAGTAGGCGAGGCGGGTGTAGTACGGGTCGTAGCGGACGTCCTCGCTGCCGTGGTTGTGGAGACGGACCAGGCCGTCGGAACTGGTGGACTGGAGAAGCCAGTTGGCGGGCGTGATCGCGGTGACGGCGTCCGCGCGTTCCGCCGGACCCGGTTCCTCGACGGCCGTCCACACCTCGTGGTCCGGCGGGAGGAGCAGGCCCAGGAATCCCTTGCTGGCCCAGTACGGGGAGGCGGGGCCCGAATAGCTCTGCAGGAGGGTCTCGTCGGGGCCGTGCCAGCCCAGGCTCAGCAGGCCCCGGTCGTCCACCGCGCCCCGGTCCAGGAAGTACCGGAGCGCGCCGGAGGCCAGCCTCCGTGTCTCCCCCGGCGGCAGCGGCGTACGTCCCGTCAGCGCGCCCAGCCACAGCGGGGCCGTCGTCGCGAAGCGGTAGGTGAGGGAGCGGCCCTGGAGCATCGGGGCGCCGTCGCCGCCGAACAGGCGGGCGTAGTCGGCGAGATGGCGTTCCAGGCGGCCGGCGTAGCGGTCGAGGAGGTGGGTGTCGTCGGCGAGCCAGGCGTGCAGGACCGGGTAGAGGTGCATCGCCCAGCCGTTGTAGTAGTCGAACTTGCGGCCGTCGCCGTCCGCGTACCAGCCGTCGCCGACGTACCACTGCTCGATGCGTTCCAGGCCGTGGTCGATCGCCTTGCGGGAGGCCTCGGGCTCGTGGCCGATCTCCTGGAGGAAGCCGCCCACGGTGACGGGGAACAACTCCCAGTTGCAGGGCCAGGGTTCGGCGGTGAGGGCGTCGGTGAGCCAGGCCGCCGCGCGCTGCCGTACGGGCTCGTCGAGGCGGTCCCAGAGGAGGGGGCGGGTCAGCCGCAGGGCGAGGGCGATCGATGCCGCCTCGACGAGAGGCTGGCTGCGGTCCTCGATGCGGGGCCAGGTGCCCGCGACGCCTGCGGCGAGTCCGTCGGCGTAGCGTTCCAGTGCCGTCTCGTCCTGGCGGAAGGCGGCCAGCAGCAGGGTGCGGGCGTAGCCCTCCAGGCCGTCGGAGAGCCTGCCGGACGAGCTCGTATGCGTGCCGGGGAGGTGGTAGAGCGCGCGGTCCTCGGTCGCGTACGGCTCTACGGCGGCGAGGAGGGCGTCGGCGGCCGTCTCCCAGTGGGCGCGGGTGTAGCCGGTGCGCGGGCTCAACAGGCGGTCGTCGGCGGGGAGTCGCATCGGCTCACTCTCACGGGCGGGGGGTGGAGCCTGGGGCGCTCCGGTTCCGGTCGGAACGCCCCAGGGGTCTTTCGGGTCTCATCCCACCCGTACCCGGTCCTCCGGCAGCAGATGCCGGGCGACGAGTGCGTCGCGGACCAGGCCCGCGTACACCGTGGCACCCTGCGCGGAGGTGTGCGTGTTGTCCTTCTTCTCGTTGTAGAGATAGATCGCCTTGGAGCCTTCCACTCCCAGCGATTCCACCAGCGCCTTGGTCTGCGCCGTGAGGTCGATCAGCGTTACCCCCTCGGCGGCGGCCACCGAGCGGATGACGCCCGGCAGGTCCACGCCGAGTCCGTTCACCAGCAGCGCGATGTCGTTGTTCAGTGTGCCGTCGGCATTGAACCAGCGTCGGACGATCGGTGTCACCAGAACCGGACGACCGCCCATCTCCCGGATACCCGCTATGAGGGTTTCCAAGTTCGCGCGATACGTGGCCTCGTCGGTCGTCTTGTCGTTGTGGGCGAGCTGGACGAGGACGAGATCGCCGGGGTGGATCAGCGGCTGAACCGTCCCCCACAGCAGAGGATTCTCCAGGTAGGTGACCGTACTCTCCCCGGAATCGGCGTAGTTGGCGACGGACACGCCCTTCCGCAGGAACTGCGGGAGCTGTTGGCCCCAGCCGGAGTACGGGTCGCCCGGCTGGTCGCAGACCGTGGAGTCGCCGATCAGGATGATCTGCCGGGCCCGGTGGGCGGGCGTGACGCTGATGTCGGCGAGCGCGGGCGCGCTGCCGCCGAGGGTGAGGTCGAGGCCGGGGGTGCCGTCGGGGCCGGTGGGTTCGCCCTCGGGGGTGCGGACGTCGACCGTGAAGCTGCGGGTGACGGTGCGTCCGGCGGCGGTGGCCGTCTCGGGGAGCAGGGAGCGCCGGGTCTCGCCGGTGACGGACGTACTCGCGGCCGCCTCGCCGCCGAGGCGGACCTTCACGTCGTAGGTGCCGGGCGGGACGTCGAAATGGCAGGCGGTGGCGGTGCAGTCGGCGATGCCGAGCGGGGGTGTGCGGTCGTGGGCCTGCGCGGGTGCCGCCGACAGTGCGGTACTCAGTGTCACCGCGGCCAGCAGGGCGATGTTGAAACGTCTCATTCGCGACTCCTCCGTCCGACGACAAGGCCTGGCGGTGGACCGTACCGCTATGGACAAGCGCTTTCTAGACCTCGGCGCGTTTTTCCATCGTCGCCAACTCCGGGGCTGCGAAAGCCCTTTCGCGAAATCGATTCAACTGTCACCCTCCAAAGCACCCGCACCCCCACCTCCCGAAGGAGGCACCCCCATGTCCGGCTCTGTGAACAGACCGGTCCGCCGCCGCACCTTCGTCCTCGGCACGGCGGCCGCGGCCGGTTCGGCGGCGCTCGCCGGGCCGCTCGCCGAGAGCGCGTCCGCCGCGAGCTTCGGCTACACCGACGACGGCTCGAACTACGTCGTCGACACCGGCGCGAGTCTGGTCTTCAAGGTCAGCAAGACGAACGGCGATCTGACCTCGCTGGTCTACAAGGGCACCGAGTACCAGGGCTACGGCGGCATGAACTCGCATGTCGAGTCGGGCCTCGGCGCGTCGACGGTGACCATCGCGCAGTCCGGTACGACGATCCTGATCTCCGTCACGCACGGCACGCTGAAGCACTACTACGCGGCCCGCAGCGGCGAGAACAACGTCTACCTGTGGACCAACAAGGCCGACACCTCGGTCAGCGCGACCCGCTACATCGTGCGCGTCAAGGCCGGCATGTTCCTCAACGACGAGCCGGATTCCTACACTTACGCGCCGACCACCATCGAGTCCGCCGACGTCTTCGAGAAGTCCGACGGCCAGACCCGTTCCAAGCACTACTCGAAGCACCGGGTCATCGACTACGACTACATCGGCTGGACCACCGGCAGCGTCGGCCTGTGGGTCGTGCGCAGCAACCACGAGAAGGCGTCCGGCGGCCCGTTCTACCGCTCGCTGCTGCGTCACCAGAGCGCGGACGGCGGCGGGTTGTACGAGATCCTGTACTACGGGGAGAACCAGACGGAGGCTCAACGCTTCGGTCTCCAGGGCCCGTACGTCATCGCGATGACCGACGGTGGCGCGCCCTCCTCCGCGCTCTACCACGCCAACCTCACCACCTCCTGGGCCGATTCGCTCGGCATCTCCGGGTACACCTCCGCGAGCGGCCGGGGCCGGGTCGCCGGTGTGGGCATCACCGGGCGCGACACGGCGTACGCGTACACGGTCGGGCTCGCCAACTCGGCCGCCCAGTACTGGGGTTCGGCGCGCGCCTCGGACGGCTACTTCTCCGTCACGGGAGTTCTGCCGGGGACGTACACGCTGACCGTCTTCAAGGGTGAACTCGCCGTCTACACCGGGTCGGTGACGGTCACGGCGGGCGGCACGACGACGCTGAACAGCATCGCGATCCCGTCCTCGAACGACCCGTCCAACGCGAGCGCGATCTGGCGGATCGGCAACTGGGACGGCACACCGGGCGGGTTCAAGAACGCGGACCTGATGACGTACGCCCATCCCTCGGACGTACGGGCCGCGTCCTGGACCGGCAATGTCGTCATCGGCAGCGGCACCGAGACCTCGGCGTTCCCCTGCTACCTCTGGAAGGACGTCAACAGCGGCCTGATCGTGTACTTCAAGCTGACGGCCGCGCAGGCCGCCGCCGCGCACACCCTGCGCATCGGTGTGACGACGGCCTACGCGAACGGCCGGCCGCAGATCGTGGTCAACGACACCTGGACCTCGGCCGTCCCCTCGCCGCCCACCCAGCCAAGCACCCGGTCGTTGACCGTGGGTTCGTACCGGGGCAACAACTACACGTTCACGTACAGCGTTCCGGCATCCGCCTGGCTGACGGACACCAGCGCGTACAACACGCTGAAGATCTATGTGGCGAGCGGTTCGGGGACGACCTCGTTCCTGAGCGCCGGGACCTCGGTCGACGCGATCGATCTGCTGGCCTGAGGGCGGCAACTCGCGGGCGAGCGGCGGCGACTTGAGGGCATGACTGATCCCAAGACCCACCGCCGCTCTCCCGCCCGGCGCCGGGCCGCCGCGGCGACCGCCGGTGCCGCGGCCGCCCTCGGCCTCGGCGCGGCGATGCTCACCCAGGCGCACGCCGCCACCGTCATCACCGTCGCCAAGGACGGCTCGGGCCGATTCACGACCGTGCAGGCGGCCGTGAACGCGGCCGCCGCCGGTGACACGATCTCCGTCGCGAAGGGGACGTACGCCGAGATCGTCAACGTGCCCACGAGCAAGACGGGGTTGACCATCAAGGGCGCCACCGGCAACGCCGAGGACGTCGTCATCACCTATGACCGGGCCGCCGGTTACACCGATGCCGCCGGCAACAAGTACGGGACACTGGGCAGTTCGGTGGCGACCTTCTCGGCGAGCGGTCTCACCGTCACCGGGATCACCGTCCAGAACACCTTCGACAAGTCGGCCCACCCCGACATCACCGACACCCAGGCCGTCGCGATCACCGCGCAGGGCGACCGGCAGACGTTCACCAACGACCGGTTCATCAGCCGTCAGGACACCGTCCTCAACTGGTCGCCGTCGTCGACCGGTCAGTACCGGCAGTACTTCTACTCGTCCTTCATCTCCGGCGACGTGGACTTCATCTTCGGCAACGCCACCGCCGTCTACGACCGGGTCAACATCCAACTGCGCAACTCGGGCGCCGCGTCGGGCGGCCTCAACGGCTTCCTGTCGGCGCCCAACACCAGTTCCGCCAAGACCTACGGCATCCTGATCACCGGCAGCTCGGTGACCAGCTCGGCTGCGGCCAACACGTACTACCTGGGCCGCCCTTGGCACCCCTCGGCGGACGCGGTCGGCCAACTGGTCGTC
Source organism: Streptomyces sp. NPDC005492 (assembly GCF_040605995.1). Taxonomy (NCBI): domain Bacteria; kingdom Bacillati; phylum Actinomycetota; class Actinomycetes; order Kitasatosporales; family Streptomycetaceae; genus Streptomyces; species Streptomyces sp. NPDC005492. Next base: position 201,903 of record NZ_JBEXDX010000011.1, on the reverse strand, counting down.
CGTCAGACCTCGTTGCCCGCCGCCGTGAAAATCGCCGGGCCCTGGACGGACATGAGCGGCTACTCCTGGAAGAGCGCCCGCTTCTCCGAGTACAAGAACACCGGCGCCGGCGCGACGGTGAACTCCAACCGCCCGCAGCTCACCGACTCCCAGGCCGCGAACTACACGGCCCAGAAGTACCTGGCGGGCACGGACGGCTGGAACCCGGTCAAGTAGCCGGGATCAACTACCGCGCGTCCACTGCTGGTTGGTCGCTCCGCTGCACGTGTAGGTGATGATCGCGGCGGAGTTGGCGGTGGACGCGCCGGACACGTCCAGGCACTCACCGCTCGTCCTGGCCTTGACGAGGACGTAGCTGCCGGACGTGGTCAGGCTCCACTGCTGGGCGGTGGCGCCGGTGCAATTCTCCTGGGTGACGTTCGTCGCGTTCTCCTGGAGGCACAACGAGCTGCCCCGGCCCATGAGTTCGTAGTAGCCGGTGCCGAGGTCCTTGAACCACCACTTCTGGTTGGTGCCGCTGTTGCAGGTGTACTGGCTGATGGCGACGGACTGCCACAGCGACTGGTTGGCCACGTCCGCGCACTTGCCGCTGTTCCTGGCGATCAGCGTGTTGTACGTCGCGCTCGTCCCGGTGACCGTGCCGGCGGCCGTGTCGATCGACACCTCCGGGTACCAGGACGCCATGGACATCGAGGTCGTGGTCGGGAAGGTCAACGGCAGCCACACATAACGGGAGTCGTCGACCGTGCCGCCGAAGGAGTTGCCCCAGCGGTCGCCCATGTAGAGGTAGGCGGTGCCCGAAGTCCCCGTGACCGGAAGGACGTAGGCGGTCTGCGAGTTGTACGCGGTCGAGTCGCCGACGTTGGTGAAGGCCGTCCAGGGGCCGGTGATGCTGGTGGCGGTGGCGTACTGCTGCTGGTTGGCGCTCCAGCCGGTGGCGCCCGAAGTCAGCATGAAGTAGACGCCGTTGCGCTTGAACAGGGCGGGCGCCTCGCGGTGTCCGCCGACCCAGGGGTTGGCGACCAGGCTGTCGATGCCGGTGTAGTCGGCGGTCAGCCTGTAGATGTGCAGGTCGTAGTTCTCGTTGGCGGCGGAGACCATGTAGGCGGTGCCGTCGGTGTCGACGAAGGTCGTGATGTCCCGGGACATGTTGTCGCCGAGCGGCTGGAAGCTGCCCTGGTAGGTGTAACTGCCGTCCACGGTCGAGGAGACGGCGACGGCGGCCTTGGCCTCGCTGTAGTCGACGCCGTTCTCCTTGTGCATCCACATCACGAACTTGCCGGTGGACGCGTTGTAGATGACCTTCGGCCGCTCGATGTAGGCGGTGCCCAGTTCGGAGGCGCTGGACTGGGTCAGGACGTGGCTCCGGAACTCCCAGTTCTTCAGGTCGGTGGAGCGGTAGGCGTCCACGTACTTGAAGGTGTTGTCGGCGTTGCGGTCCTCGCCGAACCAGTAGTAGTAGCTGCCGACCTTGATCACCCCGCCGCCGTGCGCGTGCAGAGCGTTGCCCGAAGTGTCGGTGAACTGCGTGCCGTTGGTGATGGTCTGGGCCGCCGCCTGGGCCGGTCCGGCGGTCACCAGTGCCGCGGCGAGCACACAGCACAGAGCGACAAGGATTGCGTACACACGTCTCATCTGACGCCTCTCGGAGGGGGGTTCGAGATTTCGTACGGCATCTGTCATGACGAACGCCGAAAAGGTAAGGGTGTGTTACAGGGAGGTCAACGGGTCGCGCGTGACAAAGACGGCCACGAGATTTCTGTCGCCGACTTTCTGTCGCGGGTTTTCTGTTGCGGATTTCTGTTATCGCGGGCCGCCGCGCACGTCTCCCATGACGTGCGCAGCCATACCTCCCACAAGACAGCAGCCGCAGTAGGCGCCCTCGCGACCGTAGCCTTCCTGGTGACGGCTCCACCCGCCTCGGCCGCCGGTTCCCGTGACGCCACGGCCGACGTCCTCGCGGACCGGGACGTGACGCTCACCGGCGACACGGTGGTCACCGTGCCGTCCGGGACGACGACGTACGACGGTGTGTTCCGCGGCCAGGGCACGCTGACCGTGCGCGGCGGGGGCACGCTGGTCCTCACCAAGGACAGCGACTTCACGCTCCCGGCGGCCCGGCAGCGGCAGAAGGTGGCCACCCTGGGCGGCAACCACCCGTACACCACGGTCAGCAACCCGGACCCGCCCGCGATCACGGTCGAGAAGGGGACGACCCTCCAGTACGGCACCGGCGGCGGCACCGGCCTGATCGGCCACTTCCCGTACAGCACACCGGGCTACCAGTTGAACCAGCTCAACGTCCGGGTCGACGGCACCCTCCGTCTCTCCCTGACCCGCACCTTCAACATCGGCACCATCAGCGGCTCGGGCCTGGTCACCCAGCCGCGCAACATGTGGGGCACGCTCGATCTCGCCGGAACCCACCCTTTCTCAGGTGTGATCGACAACGGCACCGGCATGGCGGTCGGCCGCCCCGAGTACCCGGTGGCACTGCCGAACGCCCGCGCGATCCTCAACCAGGGCTCCTGGATCATCGACACCCCGCTGTACCAGACGATCACCCTGCGCCAGAACTTCTACCAGCGCGCGTACGGCAGCGACGTCAACGTGCACTCCCGGCCGGGCAGCAAGGTCGTCCTCACCGGCCAGTACAGCTACAGCGACCAGGGCGGTGACACGAACCCGTCGCTCAGTGACTCGAACCTCAACTGGCGGGCAATCGCACACCAGTTGAACAAGCGCGGCACCAACATCGAGGGGGCGAACGTCCAGTGGGGTGACGGCACCACCCATCGCATCTTCATGCCGGGCACCAAGGACACCGTCTACATCAACCTCCACGAGGCGAGCGGAGTTCGGTCCAGGCTGACCTTCGACTACGACGGTCCGGTGACCCTCGGTGCCCCGATCGGCGGCGGCAAGTACCACGACACCCTGGCCGCGCCCGGCGCCGGGGACATCGTCGTCGCGGGAACGCGAGGGAACGACGTGACCTTCGCGGCGCCGCAGTACTACGACGGGTCGACGACCGTGGAGAAGGGGGCCGTGCTGCGGCTGGGGTCCGGGAAGCAGGGCGGCGACGGCAGGCTGCTGACCGGCACCGAGAGGCGGCGGATCGCCGACGACGGAACCCTGGTCGTGGCGAACGTCTCCCTCCCCGTGAGTCTGTCGCACATCCGCGGCACGGGCTCCCTCGTCCAGTCGGGCACCGCGACGACGACATTGACGGGCACGGCGGTCGCGTACACGGGGACGACGACGGTCTCGAAGGGCACGCTGGCGCTCCGGTCGGGGGCAACTCTCGCCCACAGTAAGGCGATCCGGCTCACCTCGGCGAAGGCGCGGCTGGACGTCGGGACGTCGGGGCTGCGGGTGGCGACCTCGCTCACCGGTTCGGGCACGGTGAAGGGTTCGGTGACGAACGACGGTGTGCTCGCGGGCGGTGTCACCGTGACCGGCGCCTACACACAGAGCGCGAAGGGCGAACTGGTGCTGGGCGCCAAGCCGTTGAAGGTGGCGGGCAAGGTCGCTCTGTCCGGCGACCTGGACCTGTCGGCCGCCGGGACGCACCCCGCGCGGACCGTCACGATCATCGACCACGCAGGGAGCGGCTCAACGACGGGCACGTTCAAGGGACTTCGCGAAGGCGCCCGGCTGAAGCTGGCCGACACGACCTACCGCATCACCTACCGGGGCGGCGACGGCAACGACGTCGTCCTGACCGCCGTCACCGCGAGCAGCTCCTCCCCCAGCGCCCGCCCTTCGTCATCATCGGGCACGACGATCACCGAGGCCCGCACGGCGAACACCGCCCGCGGCGATGGCTTCGGCTGGTGGCCCTACGCCCTCGGCCTCGGCCTGCTCGGCGGCCTGCTGGTCCCGGCGACCAAGCGGACGCGGGGCGGGGGCAGGCGCGGGGGCGGGAGGCACGCCGCGTAGAGAGCACCGCCGGACATTCCACATTCCGGGCATTCCGTTCGTCAGATGGACAGGGATCCGCCTCCATGGCCGTATCGACTAGCGTCGTGACATGACCAGCGACACCGCTCCCCTCCTCGCCGACGCCCTGGCCGCCGGAACGCTCGTCCTCGACGGCGGCCTGTCCAACCAGCTCGGGGCCGCCGGGCACGATCTGAGCGACGAGCTGTGGTCGGCGCGGCTGCTCGCGGACCGGCCCGAGGCGATCACCGAGGCGCACTTGGCGTACTTCGAGGCGGGCGCCGACGTGGCGATCACCTCCAGCTACCAGGCCACCTTCGAGGGCTTCGCGAAGCGCGGGATCAAGCACGAACGGGCGGCCGAACTCATCGCCCTGAGCGTGGAGTTGGCCATCGACGCGGCGGTGGACGCGGGACGGCGGGGCATCGGACGGCCCCTCTACGTGGCGGCTTCGGTCGGGCCCTACGGCGCGATGCTCGCGGACGGATCCGAGTACCGGGGCCGGTACGGGCTGAGCGTGGCCGAACTGGAGGCCTTCCACCGGCCCCGGCTTGAGGTGCTGGACGTCGTGGGGCCGGACGTGCTGGCTCTGGAGACGATCCCGGACACCGTCGAGGCCGAGGCGTTGCTGCGGGCGCTGCGCGGGCTGCGGGTGCCCGCCTGGCTGTCGTACTCGATCGCCGGGGACCGCACTCGCGCCGGTCAGCCCTTGGAGGAGGCGTTCGCCCTGGCCGCCGAAGCGGACGAGATCATCGCGGTCGGCGTCAACTGCTGCGCGCCCGAGGACGTCGACGCCGCGGTCGAGACCGCGGCCCGGGTCACCGGGAAGCCCGTCGTCGTCTACCCCAACAGCGGCGAGACCTGGGACGCCGGGGCCCGCGCCTGGACGGGGAGTTCCACGTTCGCCGCCGGGCAGGTCGAGGGCTGGCGGGCGGCCGGCGCGCGGCTGATCGGCGGCTGCTGCCGGGTGGGCCCGGAGGCGATCACGTCGATCGCCCGGACGCTGCGCCCCAAGACCCCCTGACTCAGGAAGCGGCCGCCGCGATCGAGTTCCGCACCACCACGTGTGTGCCGAGCAGCAGATGCTCGTCCGGGGACTCCGGGCCGCGGCCCAGCGCGGTGCGTACGGCGAGGCGGCCCAGCTCCTCGTAGGGGACGTGGACCGTGGTCAGCGCGGGGTGCAGGTCGCGGGCGAACGGAATGTCGTCGTAACCGGCCAGCGAAACATCGCCGGGGACGTCCAGACCCACCTCGTGCAGCGCGGTGAGCGCGCCCGCCGCGACCATGTCGGTGGCGGCGACCACGGCCGTGAACTCCAGTTTCCGGCTCAGGGCCAGGCGCATCAGGCGGTGGCCCGAGTCGCGGGTGAAGTCGCCGTGGAGCAGGAGTTCCGGGTCGGGTTCGAGGCCGCGCGCGCGGTGTGCGGCGAGGTAACCGCGTTCGCGGCCCTGCGCGGTCGCGTGGTCCGGCCTGCCGCCGAGGAACAGGACGCGCTGGTGGCCCTGGGCCAGGACGTGCGCGACAAGGGCGTAGGCGCCGCCCTCGTTGTCGTACTCGATGACCGTGACCGGTGCGCCGGGACCGAGCGGCGGGCGCCCGCAGAGCACGAGCCGCGAGCCGGCCGCCGCCAGCGAGTCGGCGATCCGGCGGGTGCGCTCGCGGTACTCGGGGGTGTCGGCGGTGCCGCCGACCAGGATCACGGCGGCGGTGCGCTGGGCGCGCATGGTCTCGATGAAGTCCAGTTCGCGCTGGACGTCGCCCTCCGTGCTGCACACCAGGCACAGATGGCCGAGCCGGGTCGCCTCACGCTCCACGCCGTGCGCCATCAGCGCGAACGACGGTCCCGTGATGTCCTCCAGGACGAACGCCAGCGTCGGCGTCCCGACCCCCGCCACGGCCTTCGCACGCGCGTCGGCCACATAGTCCAGTTCGCGCACGGCCCGCAGCACACGCGCGCGGGTGGCCGTGCTCACCGGGTAGTCCCCGCCCAGCACCCGCGACACCGTGGACGCGGACACCCCGGCACGGGCGGCCACGTCCCGGATGGTGCTCCCGTTCGCGTCCTGGCTCTTCCTGGTCATATAACGCCCCACCCCTCCCCGGCCTGTGGCAACACTTCCCGCAACCGGTTTCCTGCGCGGAGAGTAGCAGCGGGTGACGCCGGGGAGGAGAGGCGTGACTCGGCCAATTCGGCTACGTCAGCGGGACGGTGGGCCAGGACAGGCGTATCGGAACCGGTTTCTGCGCTCCCTCACCGTCACGACGACCGCCGCACATCTCCCGTCCGCCGCAGCCGTCGTACGACCGACCGCAGTTCGGTGGCGCTCCGCGCGGGCGTTCCCTCGACGGGGACCGCCGTCTCCTTGGCCACGGCGTCGGCCGCCCACAGGGCGAACTCGGCGTCTCGCGGGCCGGCGGCGACATAGGGGGCGCCCTCGCCGAAGACCCGTACGGGATGCGTGTCGTCCCAGGACGGCCAGCCCGGGTCGCCGTCCACGGCGAAGCTCACCCAGGCACCGTGCATGGCGTCGGCGAGATCCTGGGGCGCGCCCTCGCCCGCGAGCTTGGCGGATTCCGGGATGTCGCCCGTGTCGAAGACGAAGCCGAGCTCCAGGGCGTGGCAGGAGCCGAGGGCGGGGCGGTTGGAGGGCCAGGCGAACTCGTACAGATAGGAGTTTCCGGGGCGGGCCTCGGCGATGCGGTGCAGCGGGTAGCGGAGGAGGTGGTCGGTGACGAGCTGGCCGACGGTCTCGGCGGTGCCGGCTGCGGGGTGGAGGGCGCGGTAGCCGCGCGGGACCTCGACACCGCAGTGGCAGCGGGCCATCGCGCCGACCAGGGCGACCGCGCCGAGCCGGTCGACGCGCTCGTGGAGGCCGCCGGGGACGAGCCACAACCGGTACTCGTCGCGGGTCCAGCCCATCATCAGGTCGACGCCCCGGGCAGCCTCGCCCGCGATGAGCGCCTCCAGCGGATCGCGGGGCACCAGGTCGCCGTCGATGACGATCCCGAACGTGGGCCCGCCGAGGACCGGGCTGCCGAGCCGGCCCACCTCGGCCTGGGTGCGCAGCAGTTGCCCGCGGTCGACGGCGGCGAAGGCCTCGGCGGTGGCGGGGATCTTCAGGCGGGTCGCCATCCGGCGCACCATCCGCCGTACCTTGTCGCGGTCGAAGGCCTCGGGCGGCCCGCTCTGCAGGACGGCCCGCCGTACGAGCCCCTGGGCCTGCGGGGCGGCGAGCAGGGCGCCGGCGCTGATCGCGCCGGCGGACTGGCCGAAGAGGGTGATCCGGTCGGGGTCGCCGCCGAACGCCGTGATCGACTCGTGCACCCAGCGCAGCGCGGCGAGCTGGTCGCGCAGGCCGGGGTTGGCGGGTGCGTCCGGGAAGAGGCCGTAACCCTCCACGCCCAGGCGGTAGTTGACCGAGACGAAGACGACTCCGTCGCGGGCGAAGGCGTGGCCGTCGTAGACGGGGACGGCCGAGGAGCCCCGGGTGAGAGCACCGCCGTGCAGCCAGACCATGACCGGCAGCCGGGCGCCCGGTCCGGGGTCCGGGGTCCACACGTTGAGGTTGAGGCAGTCGTCGCCGGGCACGACCGGGTCGGAGAGCAGGTCGGCGAAGACGTCGGAGTACGGCGGTTTCGGCGCGGTCGGGCCGAAGGCGAGCGCGTCGCGCACTCCGGTCCAGGGCTCGGGCGGGACGGGCGGGCGGAAGCGACGGGCGCCGAAGGGGGGTGCCGCGTAGGGGATGCCCCGGAAAACCGCGATCCCGTGCTCGTACCGGCCGCGTACCGCCCCGTACGGGGTGCCGACCACGGGGTTCGTCTGCTCTGCCGCCATCGCCGTCATCTGCCCACCAGCTCCTTGTCGCGCTCGTGAACCATGCTCATCAGAGCATCACATCGCGTCCCGCTATTCCGGCGGTCGAACACGGCTGGACGGGTCATGCCGGCGCGGATCGCGTCCGCCCGCTTCCGACAACTGATCGAAATGTTTCCGGTCCAGGGGCTCTCGCGCGCCGATTGACCCCCACTCCACGGCGGATCTACGGTAGAAGACGCTTTCTGAAAACGTTACCGACCGTGTTTCTCCTGCCCGCGTTCACACCGCACTACTGGAGGGTCATGCCCAGCGCTCAGCCGCCGAGGGCCGTGTTCGCCATGGATCCGGTGCACCTGCCCCTGCTCTTCCCTCCGCCCCTGATGGCTCGGCTGCGGCAGTCGGCCGAGATCGACCCGGGGCTCGTCGTGCGGGACTTCGCCGACCCCGGGGCCGCGGGGGCCCTGGCCGGGGCCGAGGTCCTGATCACCGGCTGGGGCTGCCCGCACCTCGACGCCGACGTCCTGGCGGCGGCACCCCGGCTGCGCGCCGTGCTGCACGCGGCGGGCTCGGTCCGTTCGCTGGTCGGCGAGGCCCTGTGGGAACGCGGGGTGACCGTTTCCAGCGCGGTCACCGGCAACGCGCTGCCGGTCGCCGAGTACACCCTCGCGATGATCCTGCTCGCCGGGAAGGACACCTTCACCCAGCGGGAACGCTTCCGGCACGCTCACGCGTACCCGACGCCCGCCGAGACCGCGCCGATCGGCAACCTGGGCCGCCGGATCGGCGTCATCGGCGCCTCCCGGGTGGGCCGCAGGCTGCTGGAACTGCTGCGCCCCCACGACTTCGAGGTGCTGCTCCACGACCCCTACGTCAGCGTCACCGACGCCACCCTGCTGGGTGCCGAACTCCTGCCGCTGGACGACCTGTTGAGCGCCAGCGACATCGTGAGCCTGCACGCTCCGGACATCCCCGAGACACAGCGCATGCTGGACCGGGGGCGGCTCGCCCTCATCCGCGACGGCGGGGTGCTGATCAACACCTCGCGCGGCGCCCTCGTCGACCACGAGGCCCTCACCGACGAGCTGCTCTCCGGCCGGCTGACCGCGATCCTGGACGTCACCGAACCCGAGCCGCTGCCCTCCGCGTCCCCCCTCTACCACCTGCCGAACGTCTTCCTCACCCCGCACATCGCGGGCTCGCTCGGCAATGAGCTGGCGCGCCTCGGCGGCATCGTCGTGGACGAGCTGGAGCGCCTGGCCGCGGGGCTGCCGCCGGCCCACGAGGTGCGGCACGCGGACCTCGCCCGTGTCGCCTGATCCACGTTGTCCACAGGCCGTCCGGCCTGGAACAAGCATGGGATACGGTTTCCGGACCGGCGCGGGGGCAGGGCCTCGCGCGCCGGTCGGCACGTCGTCAGGGTGAAGGAGTCGCTACGGTGAGTCAGCGCAGGACGTCGGGCGACACCGGCCGGGCGACGATCCGGGACGTGGCGGAGCGCGCCGGGGTCTCCGTCGCGAGCGTCTCGCGGGTGCTGTCCGGCAACTACCCGGTGTCGGAGGAGCTGCGCCGCCGGGTGATGAAGGTGGTCGGCGACCTGGACTACGTCACCAACGCGCACGCCCGTTCGCTCGCCGGCGGGGGCACGCCCACGGTGGCGATCCTCATCAACAACATCACCGGAGCGGCCTTCGCCCACGTGGCCAAAGGGGTCGAGGGCGCGGCCACGCTGCGCGGCTGGCTCTCCCTGGTCGGCACGACCGGCGACGACCCGGAGCGCGAGCTGGCGTTGGTCAACCTCATGCGCCAACAGGGCGTCGCCGCGGTGGTGTTGCTGGGCGGGGCGTACGACGTCGACGAGTACCAACTGCGCATGGCCCGCTTCGCCCGCTCCCTCGACGCGGCCGGCTCGCATCTCGTGCTGGTGGGCCGCCCGCCGTTGGAGGGCGACGTCCCGGCGACGACGGTCGACTACGACAACGAGGGCGGCGCCTACGCCATGGCCAGCCACCTCCTCTCGGCCGGCCACCGCCATGTGCTGGTACTGCCGGGGCACGCCGGACTCACCACGGCCCAGGGCCGGTTGACGGGCGCGCGGCGGGCGTTCGAGGCGTACGGCGTGCCGTTGTCCCAGGGGCTGGTGCTGCACGGGCCGTACGACTACGAGCACGGGTACGAGGCGGTCGAGGACACCCTGAGGAAGGGGCTGGACTTCACCGCCGTACTGGCGGGGACCGACGTGGTCGCCGCGGGCGCCATGCAGGCGTTGCGGGCGGCGGGCCTCCGGGTGCCCGAGGACGTGTCGATCGTCGGTTACGACGACATTCCGCTGGCCTCTCAGCTCACCCCCCAGCTCACCACTGTGCATGTGCCGTACGAGGAGATGGGCCGGGTCGCGCTGCGCGCGGTGGCGGACCGGCGCGAGGGCGGCGGCACGGGCCGGCGCAGGGGAAGCGACGGCGACCATCTGGTCCTGGGCACGCATGTCGTCGTACGGAACTCGGTACGACCGCCCGCTCGCCGCGGCTGAGGTTCATCGCGAACTCGCCGTTACGTAACCGGTTTCTCTTTAAACCCCCAGGCCAGACGGGGTCTGTTCAGCGCTATCGAAACAAGTCGCTGCACGCCTCTTGCTCCCGGCAGGACCCGTTGCCTACCTTCGCAGCAACCGGTTTCTACCTCTTCTCTTCCGAAGGAACACGGCCTGATGAACTTCACCAGCTCCCGGAGAAGCTTCGCTCGTGCAGCCGTCGCGGGTCTCGCGCTGACCGGTCTGCTCTCCGCCTGCGGCGGATCCGGTTCAGGGGATTCCGACTCCAAGTCCTCGGGCCCGGTCACGCTCCCCTTCTGGGGCTGGGCCAACGGGCAGGACCTGGTCGTGAAGGCGTTCAACGCCTCCCACAAGGACATCAAGCTCAAGTACACCAAGGTCACCGACCAGTTGACGATGCAGAAGCAGCTCACCAACGCGGTCAAGGCCGGCAACGCGCCCTGCCTGGTGCAGAACACGGCGGAGTACGTGACCACCTGGGTCTCGCAGGGCGCGCTCGCCGACATCTCGCAGTACGTCTCGGCCGACAAGGGCAAGTTCAACGCCGGCTCGTGGGCCAGTGCGCAGGTGCAGGGCAAGTCATATGGTGTGCCGACCAGTTCGGCCCCCGCGTTCACGATCTACCGCACGGACATCTTCCAGAAGTACGGCCTGAAGGCGCCGACGACCTGGGACGAGTTCATCGCCGCGGGCAAGGTGCTGAAGAAGCACGGCATCAAGATCACCAACTTCGCCGGTGAGGACCCCAGCACCCTGGAGACCCTCGCCATGCAGGCCGGGGCCCACTGGTACGCCATCGACGGCAACTCCTGGAAGGTGGACTTCCAGGACGCGGGCAGCCTGAAAGCGGCCGGGCTGATCCAGGACATCATCGACAACGACCTCAACTCCAAGCTGTCGTTCGCGGACTACGCGGCCGTGCAGCGCAACTACGACAACGGCGGCACCGCGACCCGGCAGATCTCCACCTGGCAGATGGCGGGCATGGTGCAGAACTTCACCAAGTCCGACGGCAAGTGGGCGCTGGCGCTCTGGCCGACGTTCGCGGGCGAGGCCGCCAAGACGCCCGCCGGGACCAACCAGAGCGGTGGCGTCACCCTGGTGACCAAGCAGTGCACGCACCAACAGCAGGCCGCCGAGGCCGCGTTGTGGATGTCGACCGACACCGGTGCGGTGAAGACGATGGCGAGCCCGACCACCGGCAACGGTGTGATGCCGGCCCTGGCCGACAGCGGCGCGTACGTCGACGAGGCGATCTCCGACAAGCTGCTCGGCACCAACTACGAACCCGCGAAGAAGATCGTCACCGACAGCCTCAACACCGTGACCTCGGACTGGGTGTTCGGCCCGGACTGGACCGCGATGTTCACCGAGATGCAGACCGGCTGGGCGAAGGTGATGAGCAAGCAGGAGAAGGTCACCGACCTGTTGGCGCACATGCAGGAGTGGACGGTCAAGGACCTGAAGTCCCGCGGTATCAGCGTCAAGGGCTGAGGCAGCGCCGATGATTCGCTCCCAGCGCTGGAAGGGTGCCGCGTTCACGGTGCCCTTCCAGCTCGGTTTCGTGTTCCTGTACCTGATACCGATCGGGTACGCCGTCTACGAGTCGCTGTTCGTGGAGCACCAGTCCGGGCTCGGTCTCGGCGGCTCCACCCAGAAGTTCTCCGGCCTCGACAACTACCGACAGGGACTGACCGACTCGGCGTTCATGAACTCGGTCCTGCGCGTGGTGCTGTTCGCCTGCGTGCAGATCCCGGTGATGCTGCTCGTCAGCCTGCTGCTCGCGCTGTTCCTGGACGCGCTGTCCTCGAAGGTCGCGGGCCGGTTCCGGATCCTGCTTCTTGTGCCGTACATGATCCCCGGGGTGGTCGCGGCGATCGTGTGGATCAACCTGTACAGCCCGGACGTCGGTCCGCTGACCCCGCTGGGCAAGGTGTTCGGGCTGTCCTGGAACTTCTTCGCGCCCTCGATGGTGTGGCCGTCCATCGGCAACCTGCTGACCTGGCACGGCATCGGCTACAACATGGTCATCATCTACTCGGCGCTCCAGGGCGTGCCCCGCGACCTCTTCGAGGCGGCCCGCCTCGACGGCGCCTCCGAGTTCCGGGTCGCGCTCAGCATCAAGATCCCTTACGTACGAGGGGCGTTGGTGCTGACCGGGATGCTCTCGATCATCCAGATGCTGCAGATCTTCAACGAGCCCGCGCTGTTCCGCAACGTCACCCCGCAGACGGTGGACGACAGCTTCACCCCGATCATGATCATCTACAACCAGGCGTTCAACGCGGGCAACTACCACTACGCCGCCGCCCTTTCGGTCCTGCTCGCCCTCATCCTCGGCCTCGCCTCCTTCCTCTTCTACCGGCTCACCGCGAAGGAGGCCGACTGATGACCGTCGTCGAAGAACGCCGGAACACATCCCAGGTCCGCCGCCTCAACAAGCCCGATCCCACAGCCCGTTCACGCGGCGGCCAGCGTTTCCTGCTCGTCGGCCTGGTCCTGGCCAGCGCCTACAGTCTGTTCCCGGTGTGGTGGCTGATCGTCGCCGCCACCAAGAACCGCACGGGGCTGTACCAGAGCAACGGCCTGTGGTTCTCCGGCATGCACCTGTGGGAGAACGTGCGGCAGGTCTTCACCTACGAGCACGGCATCTTCCTGCGCTGGACCGCCAACTCGTTCCTCTACGCCGGCGTCGGCTCGCTCGGCGGCACACTCATCGCGCTCGCCACGGGCTACGGCCTCGCCCGCTTCGAATTCCCGGGCCGCAGTGCGGTGTTCGCGTGCGTGGTGGGCTCGTTCCTGATCCCGATCGCGCTGCTCACGCTCCCGCTGTACCTGATGTTCTCGAAGATCGGCCTGGTCGACACCCCCTGGGCGATGCTGATCCCCTGCCTGATCAACCCGTTCAGCGTCTACCTCGCCAAGGTCTACACCGAGGCCACGATCCCCTTCGAGCTCCTGGAGGCGGCCCGCCTCGACGGCGCGGGCGAGCTGCGGATCTTCTTCAGCATCGTGCTGCGGATGATGGTCACCGGCGGCGCGACCGTGTTCCTGCTCGCGTTCGTGAACACCTGGAACGCCTTCTTCCTGCCGCTCACGGTCCTGCGCGGCGAGGACAACTGGACCCTCAACATCGGCCTCTACAACTGGTCCGGCAAACGCCTGGAGTCGGGCGTCGACCTCACCAGCCTGGTCCTGACCGGGGCGCTGCTGTCGATCGTGCCGATGGCCGTGATGATGGTGGCGATGCGGCGGTACTGGCGTACGGGAGTCACGCTGGGAGCCCTCAAGTGACCTTGCTGCACAACCCCGTTGTCCGCGGTTTCGCCCCGGACCCCTCGATGGTCCGGGCCGGTGACTGGTACTACGTGGCGACCAGTTCCTTCGAGTGGTTCCCCACGATCCCGATCCACCGCTCGCGGGATCTCGCGCACTGGGAGTACGCGGGCCATGTCCGGGGCGCGGTCCCCGGCGACTCCCTCGCCGGGGTCCCCGACTCGGGCGGCGTCTGGGCTCCCTCGCTGAGCTGGGACGGCGAGCGGTTCTGGATGACGTACTCGATCGTCCGCTCGGTCGGCACACCGTACTTCGACCTGGACACCTATGTGACGACGGCGACGGACGCGGCCGGGAAGTGGACGGCCCCGCGACGGGTGACGAGCCACGGTTTCGACCCGGCGCTGTTTCACGACGAGGGCCGGCTGTGGCTGCTCAACCTCCAGAGCGACCATCGCCCCGGCGGCCGACGCTTCGCGGGGATCGTCGCGACCGAACTGAACCGCGACACACTCGCCCCCGTCGGCGGGACCCATCTGCTCCTCCAGCACGAACGGCTCGTCGAGGGACCGAAGTTGGTGCGGCGGAACGGCTGGTACTACCTGCTGCTCGCGGAGGGCGGCACGGGGTTCGAGCACGGGGTGCTGATGGCGCGCAGCCGTACGGTCACCGGTCCCTACGAACTCGACGACCGCCCCCTGCTGACCTCCCGGGACGATCCGTCGCTGCCGTTGCAGAAGGCGGGCCACGGCGAGCTGGTCGAACTGCCGGACGACACCTGGGTGTTGAGCCATCTGGCGGCACGCCCCGTCCCTGCTCCCGACGGACCGCGCTGCACCCTGGGCCGGGAGACGGCGATCCAGGCCGTGACCTGGGACACGGACGGCTGGCCGAGGCTGCGGGACGGGGGTTGGCACCCGGAGGTGGAGGTCACCGTACCGGCACTCCCAGCGGCTCCACCGAACCAAGTCACGTACGACGAAGGGCTGTTGGGGTGGCCGTGGAGCAGTCCGCGGGCTTACCCGGACCCGTCCTGGGCCGACGCGACCACACGCCCCGGCTGGATCCGGCTGCGCGGGCGGCACGGGCCCGAGTCGCGGTGGGCGCACAGTCTGCTCGCGCGGCGGATCACGGAGCATCGCGCGGAGGCCGAAGTCACGGTCGACGCACGGCCGTTGACGTTCACCCAGGCGGCCGGGCTGGTGCTCTGGTACGGCGCCGAGGCGTATCTGAGCCTGCACCTGACGTGGGCGGAGCCCGAAGGCGAGGAGCAGTGCGGGCAGCAGTGGCGGGGTGGTGGCCGTACGGTGCTGAGTCTGGTGGAGCGGGACGAGGACAGTACTCGTCAAGTGGCCGTCGTCGAGGTCGATGCGGGTGTTCCGGTGACCTTGGGTGTGACGGTCGACGGGGCGGACGCACGGTTCTGGTGTCTGCGGGAGGATGTGCGGACTCCGGTCGGGCCGGTGCTGGACTTCAGCCGGCTCTCCGACGACCACGGGTCGCGGCTGCGGTTCACCGGTGCGATGGCGGGCATCCATGCCTGGGATCTCGTCGATGCCGGGTTCACCGCCGATTTCACCCGCTTCCGCCTCGACTGCCCACCCGGCTGACCTGTTCGGGGTTTCGAAAGATCGGGTCGGCACCATCACGTGAATTCCCTGGTCTTCCCGCCGTGTTGACGCGCACCTATCGTAGGAAGCGCTTTCTGACCGATTGCTGGTCGAGCCGTGGAAGCAGCGCTGGTCGAAACTTTCGATGGCCCTCGGGCGGGCTGGAGAGGTGGTACCCGATGGTCCGTACGGGGAGCGCGAGTGTGACGGCGGGGCCGACCCTTGCGGTCGTGGCCCGCGAGGCGGGGGTGTCCGTGCCGACGGCGTCCAAGGTGGTCAACGGGCGGGAGGACGTGGCGCCGGAGACGCGGCGGCGGGTGACGGAGGCGCTGGAGCGGCTCGGGTATGTGCGCAGACCCCGGTTCGACGCGAGCAAGGCGCCGGGGCTGGTCGACCTGGTCGTGCACTCGCTGGAGAGTTCCTGGTCGGGGGCGGTGCTGCACGGGGTGGAGGAGGCGGCGTACGAGGCCGGTCTTGAGGTGGTGGTCTCGGCCGGGCTGACCCGGACGCGGGCCGACCGGCCGGAGCGGGGGTGGCTGGACAAGTTGGTCGCGCGGGGTTCGTCCGGAGTCCTGTTCAATCTGGCGGAGTTGACGCCGTCGCAGTACGCCTGGCTGGAGCAGCACCGCATCCCGTTCGTGATGATCGACCCGGTGCACGAGCCGCCGCCGGGCGTCGTGTCGGTCGGCGCGGCCAACTGGCAGGGCGGGGTGACGGCGACCGAGCATCTGCTGGCGCTGGGCCACAAGCGCATCGCTGTGATCGCCGGCCACCGGCACAAGATGTGCAGCAGCGCGCGCGTCTCCGGCTACCGTTCCGCGCTCTCGGCCGCCGGGGTGCGCGCGCGCCCCGAGTACATCCGGCACGGCGGCTTCGACCGGACCATGGCCCGCACCCGGATGCGCGAACTCCTCGACCTGTCCGAACCGCCCACGGCGGTCTTCGTCTGCTCCGACCAGATGGCGCTCGGTGTCTACGAGGCCCTGGCGGAACGGCGGTTGAGCGTCCCGGACGACATCAGCGTGGTCGGCTTCGACGACCTGCCCGAGGCCCGCTGGGTGACCCCGGCCCTGACCACGGTCCGCCAGCCCCTGTCGGAGATGGCCGCCACCGCCCTGCGCCTGCTGCTGCGCCTGATGGACGGCGACCGGCCCGAGGGCACCCGGACGGAGTTGTCGACGCGGTTGGTGGAGCGGGCCAGTACGGGGGCGCCGCCGGGTGGGGCCGCCGGCCGGTAGCCTGCCGACGTGGCCAGGGTATGGAGTGTGGAGCAGTTGATCGCGGACGGCTTCGAGCCCACGTACGTGGACTTGGAGTGGCACGACGGACCGCGCAAGGGGCTCGCTCTCGTCGAGGGTGTCCCGCACTACTACGAGGGCCGTGAGTACGACCCCAGGGACGAGGCCGACGAGTACCTCGTGTGGCCCGCGAGCGAGACCGCGGTGGCGATGGAGCGCGAGCAGTGGGCGATCTACGTCAGGTACGAGGTCTCCGATGCCGGAAGGGAGGAGCATCCGGCGAACGGCGGGGTCGACGCCCGCTTCGACGAACTGCGTTCGCTCCTCGCGCCGCACCGCCAGGCGCCGGACGGTGCTCGACGGCTCGTGGGTGAGGTGCGCTTCGACGACGGGGACGACCGCTACCGGCCCGACGGGGTCGACCACTGGTTCCGGTGGCGACCGGCCTCTAGTCCCGCCCCGCCGCCCAGTTGATCCCGCCCAGCAGATGCGCCCGGAAGGCCGGGTCCTCGTAGGCCTCCGAGGCGTGGCCGAGGGCCGTGTAGAAGACGCGGCCCGAGCCCTTCTCGTGGCACCACGCCAGGGGGTGGTCGGCGCCCATTCGGCCGCCCTCGTAGGAGGATTCGTCGGCCGAGACGAGGACCCGTACCGAACTCCTCGGGTTGGTGCGGAAGTCGTACCACTCGTCCGTGAACCGCCATACGGCGGGCAGGTGTCGGGTGGCCGGGTGGGTGCGGTCCTCGACCAGCGCGTTGCCGGGCTGGTGGGCGGGGTGCTGGGCGAAGCGGGCGCCCAGGAGGTCGCCGTAGTACGGCCAGTCGTACTCCGTGCAGGCCGCCGCGTGGACGCCGACGAAGCCGCCGCCCGACTCGACGTAGGAGGTGAGGTGTTCGCGGCCCGCCGGGGTGAGTACCTCGCCGCTGGCGGAGAGGAAGACGACGGCCGCGTAGCCGTCCAGGGGGTGCTCGAAGGCTGCCGGGTCCTCGGTGGCGGTCACCTCGTAGGGGCCGAGGGTGTGCAGCGCGGTCACCGCGGCCGGGATGGAGTCGTGGCGGTAACCGGTTGTGCGGGTGTACGCGAGGAGACGGGGTGCGGCAGCGGACATACGGGGAAGCCTAGTTCACAGGTCAACGGGTTCTGCATCGCCCCGGGCCCGCGGTGTCTGCGGTGTCTGCGGTGTCCGATTCGTTCAAGACCGGCCGCCCGGTCCCTGCCTACGGTGGCCCCATGACTCCACGATTCGACGCGATCGGCCTGGTCGTCTCCGACATGGCCGCCTCTGTCGCCTTCTACCGTCGGCTCGGGTTCGGTTTCCCCGAGGCTGCCGAGGACCAGCCGCACAGCGAGGCCCAACTGCCGGGCGGCCTACGGCTGTTGCTGGACACTGAGGACACCGTGCGCTCGTTCCATGCCGGTTGGCGGCCGGCCACCGGTGGCAGCGGCCGAGCCGGCATCGCCCTGCTCTGCGACGACCCCGCCGAAGTCGACCGGGTCTACGACGAGTTGACCGGCGCCGGGCACCACGGCGAACTCAAGCCCTGGGACGCCTTCTGGGGCCAGCGGTACGCCGTCGTGCACGATCCCGACGGCAACGGCGTGGACCTCTTCGCCCCGCTAGCCGGACCGGCCGAGTAGTTCCCCCAGCGGTATCCCGGCCAACTCCTTGACGTCCCGGGCGAGATGGGCCTGGTCCGCGTAACCGGACCGGGCCGCCGTCTCCGCGAACGGCACTCCGGCGCGGGCCAGGGCGAGGGCGCGCTGCAGGCGCAGCACCCGGGCCAGTGTCTTGGGGCCGTAGCCGAAGGCGGTCAGTGAGCGGCGGTGCAACTGGCGGGCGCCGAGGCCGAGTTCGTCGGCGGTGGCGGCTACGGGGCGGCCGCTGTCCAGGGCGGCGACGAGGTGTCGTAGCAGCGGATCGGGTGCGGCTGTGCGCGCCGCGCGGTCCAGGGCCAGTTCCTCCAGCGCCCTCGCCGGGTCGGGGGAGCTGTCGACGCGGTCCCGCAGCTCGCGTACGAGCGCGGCGGGCCAGAGGTCGGCCAGGTCCACGCGGCGGTCCCGGAGTTCATGGGCGGGTACGCCCAGGAACGTGGGCGCCGTGCCGGGGAAGAAGCGGATGCCGGCCCAGCGTACGGGTGCGCCTCCGGCGACGTACGCGCGCGTGTCGGGGCCGGCGACCAGCAGGCGGCCCTCGTTCCACAGCAGGTCCATGCAGCCGTCGGGCAGGACGGTGGCGGTGCGAGCCCCGACCGTCCGGCTCCACACCACCGCTCCCGGCAGCCGCGATGCCCTCTCCGCGTACACACTCACCAGGCTACGGCGACCGGTGCTCCCGCGGGCTCACGCCGTAGACCCGCTTGAAGGCGGTGGACAGGGCGAACGGGCTGCCGTGGCCGACGCCTCTCGCGATCGCGGCGATGGTGTCCGGGGTGCCGCGGCGGCGGTCGGTGAAGCGGCGGGCCAGGGCCGCGCGGGAGACGCCCGCCTTGGCGGCGAGGGAGGCGACCGTCCCAGGGGTGGGCCGGGTCGTCCTGGAGGAGGCGGAGCACCCTGCCGACGACCCGGGTCGGCCTGCGCGCGGTAGCAGGTCGGGGCCCCCGTCTCCGGGCGGGAGAACCAGGCCCTGGGCGCGGCGAGGACCAGCAGGTCCAGGAGGCGGTCGAGGACGACCTCCTGGGCGGGTTCGTCGCGGACGATCTCCTCCGGGAGCCGCGCCACTTCAGGGAGGTCGCGCGGGAGGTCGCGGCGGCCGGCGTCCGGAAGGTGTAGCGGAGCGTTACTTCTCCGGTGGCGGGGTGTGCCCCGCGGGCTTGTGGGTGCTCTTCGCGTGGGTGCGGAGGCGGGAGGTGACGTCCTCCGGGGGCAGGAAGCGGGACCAGCGCTCCGGGAACTCGGAGGGCATGTCGGGGTCGTCGGGGTCCTCGTCGTCGTCCTCGTGGGAGCGGGCGGCGGCCATCCTGGCGACGTACTCGGCGGCCTGCTCCTCCTGCCGGCGTTCGTTGGCGGCGCGGGCGGCGGCGGTCGCGGCGGCCGGCCAGACCCGGTCGATGGCCGCGTTGACGGCGGCCCCGACGAGCACGGCGAACGCGGAGACGCCGATCCACAGCAGGACGGCGACGGGCGCGGCGAGGGAGCCGTAGATGGTGGGGCCCTCGACGGTGCCGGTGAGGTAGATGCGCAGCAGGTAGCTGCCGAGGACCCACATGGCGAGGGCGACGAGGGCGCCGGGAACGTCCTCGATCCACGGGGAGCGGACGGGGACGGAGACGTGGTACAGCGTCGTCAGGAAGACGACGGACAGCACGATGACGACCGGCCAGTACAGGACCTGTACGAGCGTCTCCGACCACGGCACCACGTTCACCACGGCGTCGGGCCCGGCCACCATCAGGGGCAGCGCGATCGAGCCGATCAGCAGGCCCGCGATGAACAGGGCGAAGGACACGATCCGGGTCTTGACGATGCCGCGGACGCCGTCGAGGCCGTACATGACGGTGATCGTGTCGATGAAGACGTTCACCGCGCGGGAGCCCGACCACAGGGCGAACAGGAAGCCGATGGAGATGACGTCGGGCCGGCCGCCCTTCATCACGTCGTGCAGGATCGGCTGGGCGATCTCGTGCACGCCCTTGTCGGACAGGACGGTGCGGGACGCCTCCAGGATGTTGTTCTCCAGGCCGGCGATGCTGTCGGCGCCGGTCCAGCTGTCGACGTAGCCGAGCAGGCCGATCATGCTCAGCAGGAGCGGCGGCACGGACAGCAGCGTGAAGAACGCGGCCTCGGCCGCGAGGCCCAGGATGCGGTACTCCATGCAGGAGTTGACGGTGTCCTTGACCAGCAGCCAGGCGGTCCTGCGCTTGGAGACGTTCCGATAGAGGGCGCGTGCCCGGTGGAACCGGCTGGAGGGCCGCTCGGGGGGTTCACTTGCTGACTGCACGCCCTAAAGGTATCCGCCGCGCAGGGATGCACTCATCCCGCGGGGTCGCCGGCGGGACAGGGCGCTTCCGGGACAGTCATGTCATGCTCGCGCTGGCCGAAACTGTTCGCCCCGAAATTCGAATTGGCATTCGAGATTTTAATGGCCGCTTCGGAGAGTGCGCCGGTGAGGACTTCGCCCGTCAATCCTGATTGACCAACCCCTCACATGACGAAGACGAAAAAGCGCCATTGACCAAAACGACCTTGACCCGTTCCAGAATGTCCAGAAATAATCCGGACTGCATTCGTTGCGCGCGTTGGGACGACGTCAGCGCACACGACTCGGGGGAATCGAAATGGGCCCGGGACCGGGGCCCCGTCCATATGGCAACTTCTGTACACAATGCAGAACTCCACTCTCAGGTATTCCCATTTACCCCACCCGTTTCGCGTGCCGCCTTATTCGTCTTTGGCAATTCAAGGACAGCGATCAGCACCAAGGAGCCACGTGGTGGGAAAACCCGGCACCGTCACCGAGACCGTCCTCGCAGAGGTCCTGGCCGGTGTCGTACGCAAGGAAGACGTACCTCTCGACAGTCACTTCTTCGACGACCTGGGCGCCAACTCACTGGTGATGGCGCACTTCTGCGCCCGGGTCAGGAAACGCGACGATCTGCCGTCGGTGTCGATGCGGGACGTCTACGGCTATCCGACGATCCGCAGTCTGGCGGCGGCGATCGCCGAAACGCCCGAGCCGTCCGCGCCGGTCGAGACTCAGGCGCCGCCGGCCGGCAGTACGGCCCGCTATCTGCTGTGCGGGACACTCCAGTTCCTCGTTTTCGCGCTGTACTGCGTGCTCGCCGGACTGGTCACCGGACGCGGCTACGAATGGATTTCCGACGGTTCGGGAGTGGCTCAGGTATATCTGCGTTCCGCGATATTCGGCGGCGCGGTGTTCATCGGTGTGTGCACGGTGCCCGTGGTGGCCAAGTGGGTACTCGTCGGCCGTTGGAAGGAGACCGAGTTCCCGGTCTGGGGTCTGGCCTATGTCCGGTTCTGGACGGTCAAGGCGCTGCTGCACGCCAACCCGATGATCCTGTTCGTCGGCAACCCGCTGTACGTCCTCTACCTGCGCGCCCTCGGTGCCAGGATCGGCAAGGGCGTCACGATCCTCTCCCACTCCGTGCCGGTCTGCACCGACCTGCTGACCATCGGTGCCGGAACGGTCATTCGCAAGGACTCCTACTTCCTCTGCTACCAGGCACACGCCGGCCGCATCCGCACCGGCCGCGTCACGCTCGGCAGCGAGGTGTACGTAGGCGAGAAGACCGTCCTCGACATCGGAACGGTCATGGGCGACGGGGCCCAACTCGGCCACTCCAGCGCGCTGTACGACGGCGCGCAGGTCCCGGCCGGCGGGCGCGCGCACGGCTCCCCGGCCCAGCCCACGGACGTCGACTACGTCCGCGTCCCGGCGGCGGACTGCTCGGCGCCGCGCCGCTTCGGCTACGGCCTGGCCGCCGCCGTGCAGATGCTGCTGGTCTACGTCCCGCTCGCGGTCGGCGGCACCTACATGCTGCTGACCGTGGCACCGGCCCTGGACGATCTGCTCGACCCGGACAGGAAGGACCTCGACTCGGCCCGGTTCTACGGCGAGGCGCTGGGTCTGTCGCTCGCGGCGTTCGTGGGGTTCGTCGTCCTCGGCTTCGCCGCCGTGTCGCTGCTGCCGAGGCTGCTCCGTCCGCTGCTCCGCCCCGACCGGGTGTATCCGCTGTACGGCTTCCACTACTCGGTGCAGCGCGCGGTCGCGCGGACGACCAACCTCAAGTTCTTCAAGTGGCTGTGCGGCGACAGCTCGTACATCACCGGCTATCTGCGGGCCATCGGCTACGACCTCGGCGCGGTGGAGCAGACCGGCTCCAACTTCGGTACGGAGGTGCAGCACGAGACGCCGTATCTGGCCACCGTGGGCGCGGGCACGATGGTCGCGGACGGGCTGTCGATCGTCAACGCGGACTTCTCCAGTACGTCGTTCCGCCTGTCGCGTGCCTCGATCGGGCCGCGCAACTTCCTCGGCAACAACATCGCCTACCCCGCGGGCGGCCGCACCGGCGACAACTGCCTGCTCGCCACGAAGGTGATGGTGCCGATCGACGGCGAGGTCCGCGAGGGCGTCGGCCTGCTCGGCTCACCGTGCTTCGAGATCCCGCGCTCAGTGGAACGCGACAGCCGCTTCGACCACCTGCGCGAGGGCGAGGAGCTGAAGCGCCGGCTGGCCGCGAAGAACCGCGCCAACCTGCGCTCGATGGGCCTGTACCTGTTCGTGCGCTGGCTGCACTGGTTCGTGCTCACCGTGCTCGGCTTCGCCGCCGTCGACCTGTACGGGGGCGAGGGCATCGGCGGCGGGCTGCTGATCGGCGCGTCCCTGATGCTCGGGCTCGCCTTCACCGCCGGGTACTACGTGCTGGTGGAGCGCCTGGTCGGCGGATTCCGGCCGCTGGAGCCGAAGTTGTGCTCGATCTACGACCCGTACTTCTGGTGGCACGAGCGGCTGTGGAAGGTGCCGGACACCTATCTGGAGGTGTTCAACGGGACGCCGTTCAAGAACGTCATCTGGCGGCTGCTGGGCGTGCGGATCGGCCGCCGGGTCTTCGACGACGGCGCCTACATCACCGAGCGCACCCTCACCTCGATCGGCGACGACTGCACGCTGGCGGCGCACACCAAGGTGCAGTCCCACTCGCAGGAGGACGGCACCTTCAAGTCCGAACACATCACCATCGGTGCCGGCTGCACCCTCGGGGTGGGGGCGCTCGTCCACTACGGCGTGTCGATGGGCGACGGGGCCGTACTCGCCGCCGACTCCTTCCTGATGAAGGGCGAGGAGATGCCGGCGCTGTCGCGGTGGGGCGGGAATCCGGCGGTGGCGCCACGGCGCGCCGGACGGCGCATCACTCCCTGACGGCTCGGGCCACAGGGGGCAAGGAAACAGGGGAAACAGGGGGAAGAGAACGATGGAGATCATTCCGCGGTGGACGCTCGCTCCGGTGCCCGGTTGGGCGGAGCACGAAGTGTCCCTGCCCGACGGGCTGTTGACCGGGCCCGCCGAACTGAAGACCGCCCACGCGAAGGTGCTGGGCGCGCTCTCCGGCGAAGTCGCCGAGGAGGACCCGGCGTTGCTGGTGAGCGTCACGGGCAACGCCCTGCGGCTGAGGTACCGCACCGACGTCCTGGACGCCGAGGCCGCCGCCCGCATCGCCGGCTACCACATCACCGCGCTCACCGGGCCGGAGCGGACGAGCCTGCTGTCCGAGGCCGAACTCCGCTTCCAACTGGAGGAGTTGGCGGGCCCGCACCGCGAGCTGCCCGACCGGCGGGTGCACGAGCTGTTCGAGGAGCGGGTGTCGGCGCACCCGGACGCCGTCGCCGCCGTGCAGGGCGACCGGCAGTGGACGTACCGGGAACTCAACTCCCGCGCGAACCAGCTCGGTCGGGCCCTGCTCTCGCGCGGCCTGACCCGCGAGGGTGTGGTCGCGGTGGTGCTGGAGCGGAACCTGGACTGGATGGCCGCCGTGCTCGCCGTGTTCAAGGCGGGCGGGGTGTATCTGCCCGTCGAGCCGCACTTCCCGGCCGACCGGGTGGCGAGGGTGCTCGACCGTGCCGGGTGCGAGGTGGTCCTGACCGAGCGCGGCAGCGACGGCGCGCTGGAGGTGTCCGACCGCACGCTCTACGTCGACGAGGCCTACGCCGAGGGCCACTCGGACGGCGACCTCGGGATCGAGGTCCAGCCCGGTCAACTCGCCTACATCTACTTCACCTCCGGCTCCACGGGCGAGCCCAAGGGCGCGATGTGCGAGCACGCCGGGTTCCTCAACCACGTGTACGCCAAGCTCGACGACCTGGGGATCGGGGCCGGGCAGGTGGTCGCGCAGACCGCGCCGCAGTGCTTCGACATCTCCCTGTGGCAGTTGGTCTGCGCGCCACTGGTGGGCGGGCGGACGCTGCTCGTGGAACAGGACGCGATCCTGGACGTGCCGCGGTTCGTCGACACGATCGAGGCCGGGGGCGTCAATGTGCTCCAGGTCGTGCCGTCGTATCTGGAGGCCGTGCTCGCCGAGTTGGACCGGCGACCGCGTGAACTCCCCGGTCTGCGCTGTGTGTCGGTCACCGGGGAGGCCGTGAAGAAGGAACTCGTGGAGCGCTGGTTCGCGGCGCGGCCCGGGGTGCGACTCGTCAACGCCTATGGCCTGACGGAGACTTCGGACGACACCAACCACGAGGTCATGGACCGGGCACCGGACGGGCCCCGCGTCCCGCTCGGGCGGCCGGTCGGCAATGTGCGGGTGTACGTCGTCGACGAGGACCTGGTGCCGGTGCCGCTGGGGGCGCCCGGTGAGATCGTGTTCTCCGGTGTGTGCGTGGGCCGGGGGTACGTCAACGACCCCGAGCGCACGCGGGCGGCGTTCACCGAGGACCCGTACCGGCCCGGTGAGCGGCTGTACCGCAGCGGCGACCACGGGCGCTGGCGGCCGGACGGCAAGCTGGAGTTCCTGGGGCGCCGGGACAGCCAGGTGAAGATCCGCGGCTTCCGTATCGAGATCGGCGAGATCGAGAACGCGCTGCTGCGGGTGGACGGGGTCAGGGACGGGGCGGTGGTCGTCGTCCGCGGGACGCAGTTGGTGGCGTTCTGCACCGGACCGCGCCCCGTCGAGGCACGCGCCGTGCGGGCCCGGCTCGCCGAGTCGCTGCCCGCGTACATGGTGCCGTCGGTCGTGCACTGGCGGGCGTCACTGCCGCTGACGGCCAACGGCAAGACCGACCGCAGAACGCTCACCGCGCTCGCCGGTGACCTGGACGCGGTCGGCGACGGGCCCGACACGCCGGCCGAGCGCCGGCTGGCGGCGGCCTGGGCGGTGGTGCTGGGCATCCCGGCCGACCGGATCGGCCGCCAGGACCACTTCTTCGACCGCGGCGGCACCTCGCTGGCCGCCGTGAAGCTGGCGGTCGCCCTCGACCGGGCGATCAGCCTCAAGGACGTCACCCGTCATCCGGTCCTCGCGGACCTGGCCGGACTGCTGGACCCGCCGGTCTCCTCCTGAGGCCAGGCCGCACCCCCGGTCGAACGCTCGACAGCACCACCGAAAGGAACACCGAGATGTCGCTCTCATCCGCGACCCTTCTCCACGCCATCACCCTGAGCCCGGACGGTCCGCCGCTGCTGCACGCCGAGGCCGGCGCGGATCCGGTCGGCTGGGCCGCCCGGCACCGCGACGCGCTGCGGGCCGTCGTCGCCGAGCACGGCTGCGTCCTGGTCCGCGGTCTCGGCCTCGCCGACCCGGCCAACACCGAGACCGTCTTCCGGCGGCTCACCGACTCCCTGATGGCCGACCGCGAGCCCTTCGCGCCACGCCGTACATACGCGGAGGGCGTGTACTCCGCCACCAAGTGGCCGACCGACCAACCGATGTGCCAGCACCACGAGTTGAGCTACGCCCTGGAGTTCCCCGGGCTGCTGCTCTTCGCCTGCCTCGACGCGCCGACGGAGGGCGGGGCGACCCCGGTCGCCGACGCCGAGGCGGTGCTCATGGCCCTGCCCGCGCCGCTGGTGGAGCGGTTCGAGCGGGAGGGCTGGCTGCTGACACGGACCTACCACGAGGAGATCGGGGCCTCCGTCGCCGAGGCCTTCGGCACCGACGACCGCGGCGCTGTGGAGCGCTACTGCCGGGCCCAGGGCATCAAGTTCGCCTGGCAGCAGGACGGTTCGCTGCGCACCCGGCAGCACCGCCCCGCCGTGCTCCGGCACCCGGTCACCGGCCGGCGCTGCTGGTTCAACCAGATCGCCTTCCTGAACGAGTGGACGATGGAGCCCGAAGTGCGCGAGTACCTGATCGACGTCTACGGTGCCGACGCGCTGCCCTTCAACACCCGCTTCGGCAACGGCGATCCGGTCGGCGCCGATGTCGTGGCGGCGATCAACGAGGCGTACGACGCGCAGGTGAGGCGCGAGCCGTGGCGCTCGGGGGATCTGCTGCTGGTGGACAACATCCGTACCGCGCACGGCCGTGAGCCCTTCGACGGACCGCGCGAGGTGCTCGCGGGGCTCGGCGATCCCGTACGGCTGACCGACTGCGCCCCGACCACCGAGGGGAAGGTCGCATGAGCGTCGACGCGCCCTCGTTCTCCGTCATCAGCGGCGAACAGGTCCAACAGGCCCTGGCCGGGCGGGAGTCGGAGATCGGCGCCCTCGTGGAAGCCGTGTACCGGCTGCACGGTGCGGGCGAGTCGGTGAACCCGCCGTCGTACTTCCTGCGCTTCCCGGACCGCCCCTCGTCCCGGATCATCGCGCTGCCCGCGTCGCTGGGCGGCCCGCTGCGGGTTGACGGCCTGAAGTGGATCTCCAGTTTCCCGGGGAACACCGGGTCGGGGCTGCCCAGGGCCTCGGCTGTACTGATCCTCAACGACCCCGACACCGGCTATCCGTACGCCTGCCTGGAGAGTTCGGTGATCAGCGCGACCCGTACGGCGAGTTCGGCGGCCCTCGCGGCCGAGAAGCTCAGCGAGGGCCGGACGCGTCCCCTGCGGGTCGGGTTCGTGGGGACGGGGCTGATCGCCCGCTACATCCACACCCATCTCCGGGCCACCGGCTGGGAGTTCGAGGAGACGGGCGTGTACGACCTGTCCGCGGACAGCGCGGAGGGGTTCCGGGGTTATCTGGAGCGGTCGGGGGCGCCGGGCCGGGTCACCGTGTACGACAAGGCCGAAGGCCTGGTCCGCTCCAGCGACTTGATCGTCTTCGCGACTGTCGCCGGGACGCCCCATGTGCACGATCCGGCCTGGTTCGACCACCATCCGCTGGTCCTTCATGTGTCGTTGCGGGATCTCGACCCGGCGATCCTGCTCGCGTCCGCCAACTTCGTGGACGACGTCGAGCACTGCCTGAAGGCCGACACCTCGCCGCATCTGGCCGAACAGGCCACCGGCGGGCGGGAGTTCATCGACGGCACGCTGGACGACGTACTGACCGGGCGGGTGAGTGTCCCGGCCGACCGGACGGTGGTGTTCTCGCCCTTCGGTCTCGGGGTGCTCGACCTCGCGGTCGGCAGGTTCGTCCATGACGAAGTGGTTCGACGGGGCGAACTCCGCGTCGTCGACGGGTTCTTCCACGAGCTGCGCCGGTACGGCTGACGGCGATCGTGGCGCACCATGAGGGGGGAAAGCATGTCTGTCATTTCTGATCCGGCGGAGTTCAACGAGGACGACCTCTACGTCGACCTGCGGGCCGCGCTGGAACTGCCGCTCTATCTGAAGTGCGAGGGCTTCAACTTCGCCGGCTCGATCAAGCTGAAGGCCGCCGCCGAGATGGTGAACGCGGCCGAGCGGGCCGGCATCCTGCGGCCCGGCTCGGTGCTGGTCGAGTCGTCGTCCGGCAACCTGGGGGTGGCGCTGAGCGTGATCGCGGCGAGCCGCGGCTACGGGTTCCTCTGCATCACCGACAGACGCTGCAACGTGCCGACCGTGCAGCTGATGGAGTCGCTCGGCACCCGGGTCCACGTCATCGACCAGCCGGACGTGCACGGCGGGTTCCTGGGCGCGAGGATCGCGTACGTGCGGGCGCTGTGCGCCTCCGACGAGCGGTATGTGTGGCTCAACCAGTACACCAACCAGGGGAATTGGCGGGCGCACTACCGCACCACGGCACCCGCCATCGCCCGCCGGTTCCCGCAGCTCGACGTGCTGTTCGTGGGGGCGGGCACCACGGGGACGCTGATGGGCTGCGCGCGCTGGTTCTGGCAGTGGCGGCGCCGGGTGCGGATCGTGGCCGTGGACGCCGCCGGTTCGGTGACCTTCGGCGGGGAGGCGCGGCCCCGGCTGATCCCGGGGCTCGGCACCAGCGTGCCGCCGACCTTCCTCGACACCTCGTACATCGACGACGTGGTCCATGTCGAGGAGCCGGACACCGTGCAGACCTGCCGTCGGATGGCCGCCCGGGGCTTCCTGTTCGGCGGGTCCACCGGCACGGTCGTCAACGGGGCCGGGCAGTGGCTTGCCCGCAACGGCCGGCACGGCACGACCGCGGTGGCGATCGCCCCCGACCTGGGCGAGCGCTATCTGGACACCGTCTACCGCACCGGCTGGCTGGAGGAGGAGGCGCCCGAGACCGAGATGCTGGCGGCGATGTCCCGCTCGGCCTGAGACCCGCGGCGGCGGCTGTGTCAGGGTGGAGATCCAGACCACCGCCGTCCCCACGGGTAGGTTCCAGCCATGGCACGTACCACCCACACCGTGACGAACCAGACTCCCCCACTGGTCGGATACGACGTCTTCGCCGCCGACCGCGTCCTGACCGCCGCGGTCGAGCGGCACACCGCCCCCGAGCTGCTGGACGAGGTCCGGGGTGAACTCTCCGTCCTGGGTCAGGCCGCCGGCTCGGCCCAGGTGCAGGAGTGGGGTGCGCAGGCCAACGACCACCCCCCGGGCCTGCGCACCCACGACCGCTACGGCCGGCGGATCGACGAGGTCGAGTTCCATCCGGCCTGGCACCGGCTGCTCGGCAAGGGTGTGGGCGCGGGCCTGACCTCGGCCTGGAACCGCCCGGCCGGGCATGTGCGCCGGGCCGCCGGGTTCCTGGTCTGGACCCAGGTCGAGGCGGGCAACTGCTGCCCCCTTTCGATGACTCACGCGGCGGTGCCCGCCCTGCGCGCCGACCCCGCGCTCGCCGCCGAGTGGGAGCCCCGGCTGGCCTCCACCGTCTACGACCGTGAGCTGCGGCCCGCCCACCTCAAGGCCGGCGCGGTCTTCGGGATGGGCATGACGGAGAAGCAGGGCGGCAGCGACGTCCGCGCGAACACGACGGCCGCGCACCCGCTCGCCGAGGACGGGACGTACGCGCTGACCGGCCACAAGTGGTTCTGCTCGGCGCCCATGTCAGACGGCTTCCTGGTGCTGGCGCAGGCGCCCGGCGGGCTCACCTGCTTCCTGGTGCCCCGCGTGCTGGCGGACGGCACCCGCAATGTGTTCCTCCTCCAGCGGCTCAAGGACAAGCTGGGCAACCGGTCGAACGCCTCCGCCGAGGTCGAGTTCGACGGGACCTGGGCGCGCCGGGTCGGGGACGAGGGGGACGGGGTGCGCACCATCATCGGGATGGTCGCGGCGACCCGGCTCGACTGTGTGCTCGGCTCGGCCGGTCTGATGCGGCAGGCCGTCGCGCAGGCCGTCCATCACGCCGCCCACCGCGAGGCGTTCGGCGGAAAGCTCTTCGACCAGCCGCTGATGCGCAATGTGCTGGCCGATCTCGCCCTGGAGTCGGAAGCGGCCACCACGCTGGCGCTGCGGCTCGCGGCGGCCTACGACGACGGCGGGGAACAGGAGTTGGCGTTCCTGCGGTTGGCGGTGCCGGCCGCGAAGTACTGGGTGACCAAGCGCTGTACGCCGGTCACGGTCGAGGCGGCGGAGTGCCTGGGCGGCAACGGATACGTGGAGGAGTCCGGACTGCCGCGCCTGGTGCGGGAGTCGCCGCTCAACTCGGTCTGGGAGGGCGCCGGGAACATCCAGGCCCTGGACGCACTACGGGCGTTGCGGCGCGAACCGGCGGCGCTCAACGCCTTCCTGGTCGAGGTCGGCCGGGTGCGCGGCGCCGATCACCGGCTGGACGGGGCCATGAAGAACCTGCTCACCGAATTCGCCGACCTGGAGGGCATCGAGGGCCGCGCCCGGCGCCTGGTCGAGCGGATGGCGCTGGTGCTCCAGGGCGCGCTGCTCGTCCAGCACGCGCCCCCGGCGGTCGCCGACGCGTTCTGCGCCTCCCGGCTGGGCGGTGACTGGGGAGCCGCCTTCGGCACCCTGCCGCCGAGCCTGGACCTGACGTCGATCGCGGAGCGGGCCCGCCCGGCGCTCTGAACACCGGCGCAACGCGAGGGTGGTGCTGCGCCGACACGGCACCACCCTCGCAGCGTGGGACAAGTTTCAGACACCGTAAGGCTGTTCACCAGGGTTGCAGGGGGTTGCAACTTGGCGGCTTCTGTGTCCGGACTGTCTCCCTCCGTCACCGGGGAGCGGCACTATGAGACCAACAGTCGATACGGGACCGGAGAGAAGGACCCATGGCGAACCCGCCGGCCGGCCCGGCGCAGCGCACCACCGTCGACGCGGCGCGGACGGCACGGATGCTCAGCGACGCCCGGCACGCCACGCATTCCGGACAGCGCGCCCGCACCGCGCCGCGCCCGGTGATCGAGGAGTCCTGGGAACGCGCGTTACGCGGCGGAACGCACCCGGACCACGATCTGCGGGCCGGGGTCCTCTCCCGCGAGGAGGTCGAACGACGGCGCGGCACAAGCCCGTTGCGGCACGTTCTGCCGGTGCTGCGGGAGGGGCTGGTGTCGGTCGCGGACGCCGCCCACCACATCGTGCTGGTCGCCGACGACGAGGGCCGGGCGCTGTGGCGCGAGGGCAGCGCCGCGGTGCTGCGCAAGGCGGACGAGGTCGGCATCGAGGTCGGCACGGACTGGCGCGAGGACGTCGTCGGCACCAATGGCCTGGGCACCCCGGCGGTCCTGCGGCGGCCCGTGCAGGTCTTCGCCGCCGAGCATCTCTCGCGCGCGCTGACCGGGTTCACCTGTGCGGGCGCCCCGATCACCGACCCCAGGGACGGCCGGCTGATCGGGGTCGTCGATGTCAGTGGTCCGCTGGAGACCATGCATCCGGCCACCCTCGCCTGGGTCGACTCGGTGGCGAAACTCGCCGAGGCCCGGCTGCGCGAGCTGCATCTGACGTCGATCGAGCGGCTGCGCGCGGTGGCGGCGCCGATCCTGCCCCGGCTCGGCGGCCGGGCCCTGGTGGTGGACCGGGACGGCTGGACCGCCGCGGTGACCGGGATGCCGTACGCGAAGCGGATCGCGCTGCCCAAGTCGACCTCGGGGGGCCGCCGTTGGATGCCCTCGCTCGGACTGTGCCTGCTGGAGCCGCTGGCCGGCGGCTGGTTGATCCGGGTCGTCGACGAGCCGCCGCCCGCCGCCACCCGGATCGTCCTCGACCTGGCCCTGCCGCGCCGGCCCTCGGTGACGGTGTCCGGCGGGACAGGCTCCTGGACCCATGAACTGAGCCCCCGGCACGCCGAGTTGCTCTATCTCCTGGCCCTGCACCGCACCGGGCGCAGCGCGGCGGCCCTGGCCGAGGACATGTTCGGCGACCCGGGCCGCACGGTGACGGTGCGCGCCGAGATGTCACGGGTACGGCGCTATCTCGGGGCGTTCCTGGAGCACCGGCCGTACCGCTTCAGCGAGGACGCGGAGGTCGAGGTGCTGCTCCCGGACGACCCGCGCGAGCTGCTGCCGCACTCGACGGCGCCGGGGGTGGCGAGGGCGCGGGGTTCGGTCCGGACGCCGTAGCGGACAGGTGGCGCAAAACAGACGTCGAGCGGCATCTTCCGCATAATTGCAGGGTCTTGCCCCTGGGGCGGCCTCGACTGCCGTAGCATCCCCCTACGGGCCACCCCACCTGCTCCCTGGTCAACGCACGGATCACCAGGCGCAGTTGGCTCGCCTCGGGAGGACACTATGAGTGCACGTGGACGACATCGTCGACGCAAGCGGGGCAGGGCGCTGCGCGCCGTGCTGGCCGGGGCCGCACTCGGTCTCACCGCCGCCGCGACGCTGATCAGCGCCTCACAGGCGACGGTCGCTTCCGACCCCGGGGCGCTGAAGCCGATCACCTCGGCCGCCGACCTGGGCGAGTTGCGGCTGCGGGAGAGCCTGGAGCCGCAGCAGTCGCTGGACCGGCTGGCCTCCGCGATGGGACGTCCGGTGGGCGTCGACACCGTGCTGAAGAGCGCCGACCACACCATGCGCGACTCCGCCGACTGCACGACCGACGAGAAGGCGGCGCTGCCCGTCGAACCGGCGGCCACCCGCGCCTACTGCTGGGACAGCGGCGACGCGGCCGACCCCTCGTGGACGCCCCGCTCGGTGACCACCTCGGGCGACGCCGACGAGGACGGCTGGTGGGGTGCGAACCGGGTGATCCTCTCCGGCTGGAGCGCGAACACCCGCGGCCTGGCCCGGGTCGCCTTCGTGAACGCCGCCGACTCCGCCCGCCTCACCTACACCTGGGCCCTCCTCGCGGTGCCGACCGACGGCGGACGCGACTACCGCGGGCTCGCCTCCAGGATCTCGGGCATGGTCTGGTACCAGGACAAACTCCTGGTCACCACCACGAGCGGGTCCCGAGACGCCCTCTATGTGTACGACATGAACCGTATCCAGCGCGCCACTGTGACGGCCTCCGCGGTCGGCCGGGTGCGCGAGGGCTGGTCGGCGGCCGGGTACCGGTATGTGCTGCCCGCGATCGGGTCGTACCGGCTGAGCGGCGGCACATCGGCGGTCCGGCCCGTGGCACTCTCCCTGGACCGCGGCACGGTCCCGGACAGTCTGGTCGCGAGCGGGGCGAAGCGGCTGTGGCGCTACCCGTTCAGCGGGGACCCCGCGCGTGCGGGGCTGCTCGCCACCGACGCGGCCGGGCGCGCCTCGGCCGAGGAGGCGTACGACACGAAGGTCACCGGCGCCGGGGGCGTGCTCTCGTACGGGTCCGCCTGGTACGTCGGCGGCTCGGCCGGGACGGACGCCGGCCGGGGCACGATGTGGCGCCAGGACACCGGCGGCGCGAAGGCCACCGAGTGCGGGGCCGACGGCACGCACCGGTGCTGGAGCCCGCGCACGGACTCCCTCTCGTACTGGCAGGAGACGGGCGAGGTCTGGTCGGTGTCCGGCCGGATGCTGTTCGCGCTCCCGCTGACCTCGATCGACCGGTCCCTGGGCTGATCGACAGATCGCGGGGCCGGATGATTCCCTGACGGGCATGACGAACATCCCCGTGACCACCTGGTCCCTGGAGCAGACCGACCCGAGCGACCTCCTCCCGGCCATCGCGCCGGACGGAGACGTGCGGATCGTCCGCTCCGAAGTCCCCTCCCCCGAGTTCAGCCGCTACCTGTACGCGTCCGTGGGCGGGGACATCCTGTGGATCGACCGGCTCGGCTGGACGTTCGCACAGTGGCGGCAACACCTGGAGCGGCCGGGTGTGGAGACCTGGGTCGTGTACGACCGTGGCACGCCCGGCGGGTACGTGGAGCTGGAGCCGCAGGGCGACGGGGTGGTCGAGATCGTCTACTTCGGCCTGGTTCCCGCCTTCCGCGGCCGCCGCCTCGGCGGCCATCTCCTCTCCTACGGCGCCGCCCGCGCCTGGGACCTCGCGGACCGCTGGCCCGAGCTGGGGGCCACCAAGCGGGTCTGGCTGCATACCTGCAGCCTGGACGGGGTGCACGCGATGGACAACTACCAGCGCCGGGGCTTCAAGCTCTTCGACACGCAGGTCGAGGAGATGCGGCAGGCGGCCACTCCGGGCCCCTGGCCGGGGGCCTACCCTGTCTGACCTGGGCCGACAAGACGGCGTACGCTCCTTGTGACCGACAACACCCTCGTCTCACACTTCGAGACAAGGGTGTCCGCATGACGGACGAAGCTGGACTCTGTCCAGATCGCCGTGACACGCTTCCGTCATGTCTGGAACTGGAATTGCCTTGGTGAGTCGGCGGCACGTCGACCTCGGCCGCATGTCCAGCGCCATCTGTCCGGCGGGCTAGCCCGAGCCGCAGCACCCCCGGAATCCCCGTATCTGCCCCACCCCGCGCAAAGACGCGCACGTATGCCCGCATGCGCCCGTACGCGCAGGTCAGAGCCGATCACCCCGCCTGTCCCCGGAGGACGTAGAACCATGGCCGCCACCCCGCAGAACCCTGCAGCCGCAGCGCCCCGCCGCAAGGTGAGCCGTCACCGCGGTGAGGGTCAGTGGGCCGCGGGGCACCACACCCCGCTGAACGGCAACGAGCAGTTCAAGAAGGACGACGACGGTCTCAATGTGCGGACACGCATTGAGACGATCTACTCCAAGCGCGGATTCGACTCGATCGACCCCAACGACCTGCGCGGCCGGATGCGCTGGTGGGGGCTGTACACCCAGCGCAAGCCGGGGATCGACGGCGGCAAGACCGCGATCCTGGAGCCGGAGGAGCTGGACGACAAGTACTTCATGCTGCGCGTCCGCATCGACGGCGGCCGACTGACCACCGACCAGCTCCGGGTGATCGGCGAGATCTCGCAGGAGTTCGCGCGCGGCACGGCCGACCTCACCGACCGGCAGAACGTGCAGTACCACTGGATCCGCATCGAGGACGTCCCGGAGATCTGGAACCGGCTGGAGGCCGTCGGCCTGTCCACGACCGAGGCCTGCGGTGACACGCCCCGCACCATCCTCGGCTCGCCGGTCGCCGGTATCGCCGAGGACGAGATCATCGACGGCAGCTCCGCGATCGACGAGATCCACCGCCTCTACATCGGCAGCAAGGAGTTCTCCAACCTGCCGCGCAAGTTCAAGACGGCGATCTCCGGCTCCCCGCTCCTCGACGTCGCGCACGAGATCAACGACATCGCGTTCGTCGGCGTCAACCACCCCGAGCACGGCCCCGGCTTCGACCTGTGGGTCGGCGGCGGCCTCTCCACCAACCCGAAGATCGGCGTCCGGCTCGGCGCCTGGGTCCCGCTGGACGAGGTCCCGGAGGTCTGGGCCGGTGTGATCGGGATCTTCCGCGACTACGGCTACCGGCGGCTGCGCACCCGCGCCCGGCTGAAGTTCCTGGTCGCCGACTGGGGCCAGGAGAAGTTCCGCCAGGTCCTGGAGGACGAGTACCTCAAGCGCAAGCTCGTCGACGGCCCCGCCCCCGCGCAGCCCGTACAGCGCTGGCGCGACCACGTCGGCGTCCACCGCCAGCAGGACGGCCGTTTCTACGTCGGTTTCGCCCCGCGCGTCGGCCGCGTCGACGGCACCACGCTCACCAAGATCGCCGAACTGGCCCAGGCGCACGGCTCGGGCCGGCTGCGCACGACGGTCGAGCAGAAGATGATCGTGCTCGATGTCGAGGAGAGCCGGATCGACTCGCTGGTGGAGGGCCTGGAGGCGCTGGGCCTCACCACGAAGCCCTCGCCCTTCCGGCGCGGCACCATGGCCTGCACCGGTATCGAGTACTGCAAGCTCGCGATCGTCGAGACCAAGCAGCGCGGTATCCAGCTCATCGACGAACTGGAGCGCCGCATCCCGGAGTTCGACGAACCGATCACCATCAACATCAACGGCTGCCCGAACGCGTGCGCCCGTATCCAGGTCGCGGACATCGGTCTCAAGGGCCAGTTGGTCCTCAACGACCAGGGCGAGCAGGTCGAGGGCTTCCAGGTGCACCTCGGCGGCGCCCTCGGCCTGGAGGCCGGCTTCGGCCGCAAGGTCCGTGGCCTGAAGGTCACTTCGGAGGAACTGCCCGACTACGTCGAGCGGGTCCTCACCCGGTTCCAGCAGGAGCGCGAGGACGGCGAGCGCTTCGCCGCGTGGGCGACGCGCGCCAGCGAGGAGGCACTGTCGTGAGTGAGCGTGCCGCCCCGTTCTACTGCCCCTACTGCGGTGACGAGGACCTGCGTCCCAACGAGCAGGGCCATGGCGCATGGGAATGCGCGGCATGCAACCGGGCCTTTCAGTTGAAGTTCCTCGGGCTGCTCGCCCGCGGAGCTCAGCGGAACGAAGCCGGAGGGGACCAGATATGACGACCATTCAGAAAGAGCGCACGGGCGAGGACTTGAAACGCCTCGCCGAACAGGCGGGCCGCGACCTGGAGGACGCCTCCGCGCTGGAGATCCTCCAG
Organism: Streptomyces sp. NPDC005492; assembly: GCF_040605995.1. NCBI lineage: Bacteria > Bacillati > Actinomycetota > Actinomycetes > Kitasatosporales > Streptomycetaceae > Streptomyces > Streptomyces sp. NPDC005492. The sequence continues at coordinate 165,818 of NZ_JBEXDX010000011.1, read as the reverse complement.
TGGGCGGTCAAGACCTTCGGCAAGCAGTTCTGCGTGACCTCCTCGATGGAGGACGCGGTGGTCGCCCACCTCGCCTCCCGCGCGATGCCCGGCGTCGACGTGGTGTTCCTCGACACCGGCTACCACTTCCCGGAGACCATCGGCACCCGCGACGCGGTCGAGGCCGTGATGGACGTCAACGTCATCACGCTCACCCCGCGCCAGAGCGTCGCCGAGCAGGACGCCGAGTACGGCCCCAAGCTGCACGACCGCGACCCCGACCTGTGCTGCAAGCTCCGCAAGGTGCAGCCGCTGGAACAGGGCCTCACCAAGTACGCGGCCTGGGCGACCGGGCTGCGCCGCGACGAGTCCCCGACCCGGGCGAACACCCCGGTCGTCGGCTGGGACGAGAAGCGCCAGAAGGTGAAGATCTCGCCCATCGCCCGCTGGACCCAGGACGACGTGGACGCGTATGTCGCCGAACACGGCGTCCTCACCAACCCGTTGCTGATGGACGGCTACCCGTCCGTCGGCTGCGCGCCCTGCACCCGCCGGGTGCTGGAGGGCGAGGACGCGCGCGCCGGTCGCTGGGCGGGCCGCGGCAAGACCGAGTGCGGACTGCACGAATGACGACCACCACCGAGGAGTTGCACGTGACGACCGGAGCCACCGTCTGGCTCACGGGTCTGCCGAGTGCCGGCAAGACCACCATCGCGTTCGAGCTGGCCGGCCGGCTGCGCGAGGAGGGCCACCTCGTCGAGGTGCTCGACGGCGACGAGATCCGCGAGTTCATCTCGGCGGGCCTCGGCTTCAGCCGCGAGGACCGGCACACCAACGTGCAGCGCATCGGCTTCCTCGCCGAACTGCTGGCCCGCAACGGCGTCAAGGCGCTGGTCCCGGTCATCGCGCCGTACGCCGACAGCCGCGAGGCCGTCCGCAAGCGGCACCAGGAGAGCGGCACCGGCTACATCGAGGTGCATGTGGCGACCCCGGTCGACGTGTGCTCCGTACGCGATGTGAAGGGTCTCTACGCCAAGCAGGCCGCCGGTGAACTGACCGGGCTCACCGGGGTCGACGACCCGTACGAGGAGCCCGAGTCGCCGGACCTGCGGATCGAGTCGCAGCACCAGACCGTGCAGGAGTCGGCGGCGGCACTCCACGCGCTGCTCACCGAGAGGGGACTGGCATGACGACGACCGTTGCCAAGGCCGACGAGGGTACGGACACGCCGTACGCCCTCTCGCATCTGGACGCTCTCGAGTCCGAGGCGGTGCACATCTTCCGTGAGGTGGCGGGTGAGTTCGAGCGGCCGGTGATTCTCTTCTCCGGCGGCAAGGACTCGATCGTCATGCTGCACCTGGCGCTGAAGGCGTTCGCGCCGGCAGCGGTGCCGTTCTCGCTGCTGCATGTGGACACCGGACACAACTTCCCCGAGGTCCTCGAATACCGCGACCGCACGGTCGAAAAGCACGGCCTGCGCCTCCATGTGGCCTCCGTACAGGACTACATCGACCGCGGTGTGCTGCGCGAACGTCCCGACGGCACCCGCAACCCCCTCCAGACCCTGCCGCTCACGGAGAAGATCCAGGCCGAGCGCTTCGACGCCGTCTTCGGCGGCGGCCGCAGGGACGAGGAGAAGGCCCGCGCCAAGGAACGCGTCTTCAGCCTCCGGGACGAGTTCTCGCAGTGGGATCCCCGTCGGCAGCGGCCCGAGCTGTGGAACCTCTACAACGGGCGGCACGCGGCCGGCGAGCACGTCCGCGTGTTCCCGCTGTCCAACTGGACCGAGCTGGACGTCTGGCAGTACATCGCCCGCGAGGGCATCGACCTCCCGCAGATCTACTTCGCGCACGAGCGTGAGGTGTTCAGCCGTGCCGGTATGTGGCTGACCGCCGGTGAGTGGGGCGGCCCCAAGGACGGCGAGACCGTCGAGAAGCGTCTCGTCCGCTACCGGACCGTCGGTGACATGTCCTGCACGGGCGCCGTCGACTCCGACGCGGTGACGCTGGAGCAGGTCATCACGGAGATCGCCGCGTCCCGGCTGACCGAGCGGGGCGCCACGCGGGCCGACGACAAGATGTCCGAGGCCGCGATGGAAGACCGCAAGCGCGAGGGGTACTTCTAGACATGAGCACCATCACGACCGAGGAGCTCTCGGCCACCACGCTGCTGCGGTTCGCCACGGCGGGCTCCGTCGACGACGGCAAGTCCACGCTCGTGGGACGGCTGTTGCACGACTCCAAGTCGGTCCTGACCGACCAACTCGAAGCCGTGCAGCGGGTGTCGGCCGACCGCGGCCAGGACGCCCCCGACCTCGCCCTCCTCACCGACGGCCTGCGCGCCGAACGCGAGCAGGGCATCACCATCGACGTGGCCTACCGCTACTTCGCCACCGCCAAGCGCCGGTTCATCCTCGCCGACACGCCCGGTCATGTGCAGTACACCCGCAACATGGTGACGGGTGCCTCCACGGCCGAGCTGACGGTGATCCTCGTGGACGCGCGCAACGGTGTCGTCGAGCAGACCCGGCGGCACGCGGCGATCGCCGCGCTGCTGCGCGTCCCGCACGTGGTGCTCGCGGTCAACAAGATGGACCTCGTCGAGTACAAGGAGACCGTGTTCGCCGCGATCGCCGAGGAGTTCACGGCGTACGCGAGCGAGCTGGGCGTCCCGGAGATCACCGCGATCCCGATCTCGGCGCTGGCCGGGGACAACGTGGTGGAGCCGTCCGCGAACATGGACTGGTACGGCGGGCCGACCTTCCTGGAGCACCTGGAGTCGGTGCCGGTCACCCACGACCTGGCGCACTGCCACGCGCGGCTGCCCGTGCAGTACGTGATCCGGCCGCAGAGCGCCGAGCTCCCGGACTACCGGGGGTACGCGGGCCAGATCGCGGCGGGCACGTTCCGCGTCGGCGAGTCCGTGACGGTCCTGCCGTCCGGGCGGGCCACGAAGATCTCCGGCATCGACCTGCTCGGCAAGCCGGTCAGGACCGCCTGGACCACACAGTCGGTGACCCTCCTCCTGGAGGACGACATCGACATCTCCCGCGGCGACCTCATCGTGCCCAGCAAGGACGCGCCCGCGACCACGCAGGACATCGAGGCGACGGTCTGCCATGTCGCCGACCAGCCGCTGACCGTGGGCCACCGCGTGCTCCTCAAGCACGGCACCCGCACGGTCAAGGCGATCGTCAAGGACATCCCCTCCCGCCTCACGCTCGACGACCTGTCCCTGCACCCGCACCCGGGACAGCTCGTCGCCAACGACATCGGCCGGGTGAAGATCCGCACCGCGGAGCCGCTGCCGGTCGACTCGTACGCGGACTCGCGCCGTACGGGTTCGTTCATCCTGATCGACCCGGCGGACGGCACCACGCTGACCGCCGGCATGGTCGGCGAGTCGTTCGCGGCGCCGGAGCCGGTCAAGGACGGTTCCGACGACGACGGTTGGGACTTCTGACGATGAACTCCACGGACTTCTACTCCACGTTCGCGAAAGAGGGCGGCCGCGTCGGCAGCGGCGCCCTCGGCAGCGGGCAGGGCGGAGTGGCGCGATGTGCGCGATGACGTACGCGCACTGCCTGCGCGCCCAGTCCCCCCACCCGCCGTCCCGGACGCGACGAAAACGTAGACCTGCCGACCTCCCGGCCACGACCTGAGTACGTGACCGCCGGGCCAACGAGAGGAACACCTCCCGTGCCTGCCAACCGCTCCACATACCTGCGTCGCGGCATAGCCGTGATCGCCGCGCTCCCCCTGCTCACCCTCGCCGCCTGCGGTTACGGGTCGGACTCCACCAAGAACAACGCCAAGGAGAAGGTCGCCGCGGGATCCTCGAAGATCGAGGGTCTCGACTCCGTGAAGATCGGCTACTTCGGCAACCTGACCCACGGGACCGCGCTGGTCGGCCGTGAGCAGGGCCTGTTCCAGAAGGAACTGGGCGCCACCAAGGCCGCGTACCAGATCTTCAACGCCGGCCCCTCGGAGATCGAGGCCCTCAACTCCGGCTCCATCGACATCGGTTGGATCGGCCCGTCCCCGTCGATCAACGGTTACGTCAAGTCCGCAGGCAAGGGCCTGAAGATCATCAGCGGTTCGGCGTCGGGCGGGGTGAAGCTGGTCGTCAACCCGAAGACGATCAAGTCCCTGAAGGACGTCAAGGGCAAGAAGATCGCGACTCCTCAGCTCGGCAACACGCAGGACGTGGCGTTCCTCAACTGGATCGCGGACCAGGGCTGGAAGGTGGACGCGACCACCGGCAAGGGCGATGTGTCGGTGATCCGCACGGACAACAAGATCACCCCGGACGCCTACAAGTCCGGTGCCATCGACGGTGCCTGGGTGCCGGAGCCGACCGCGTCCAAGCTGGTCGCCGAGGGCGGCAAGGTGCTGCTGGACGAGTCGACGCTGTGGCCGGACAAGAAGTTCGTGATCACCAACATCATCGTGCGGCAGGCGTTCTTGAAGGAGCACCCGAAGGCCGTCGAGGCCGTGCTGAAGGCCTCCGTCGAGGCCAACAAGTGGATCAACGCCAACCCCGACAAGGCGAAGGCCGCGGCGAACAAGCAGTTGGAGGCGGACTCCGGCAAGGCGCTCAAGGCGAACGTCCTCGACCCGGCCTGGTCGTCGATCCAGTTCACCGACGACCCGCTGGCCGCCACCCTCAACACCGAGGCGGCACACGCGGTCAAGGCCGGTCTGCTGGAGAAGCCCGACCTCAAGGGCATCTACGACCTCACCATCCTCAACAAGATCCTCAAGGCCGAGGGCGCGACCACCGTCGACGCCGCCGGTCTCGGGACCAGCTGATTCCCGCCCGATGAGTTCCCAGGAGGTGACGACCATGGCAACGACCCTCGCCAAGGCCGAGGAGTCGGTGGAGTACGCCGCTCGCCTTGAGCATGTCTCGAAGTCCTTCGCGACGCCGGGCGGACAGCAGCTCGTCCTGGACGACATCAGCATCGATGTCGCGCCTGGCGAGTTCGTCACCCTCCTGGGGGCCTCGGGCTGCGGGAAGTCCACACTGCTGAACCTGGTGGCGGGACTGGACCGGCCGACCGTCGGCTCGATCGCGACGGACGGCCGCCCGGCCCTGATGTTCCAGGAGCACGCCCTCTTCCCGTGGCTGACCGCGGGCAAGAACATCGAACTCGCCCTGAAACTCAGGGGAGTTCCGAAGAACGAGCGGCGCGAGAAGACCGAGAAGCTGCTCGAACTGGTCCGGCTGAAGGGCGCGTACGGCAAGCGCGTCCACGAACTGTCGGGCGGTATGCGCCAGCGGGTGGCACTGGCCCGGGCGCTCGCCCAGGAGAGCAACCTGCTGCTGATGGACGAGCCGTTCGCGGCCCTCGACGCCATCACCCGGGACGTACTGCACGACGAACTCACCCGGATCTGGGCCGAGACCGGTGTGTCCGTCCTCTTCGTCACGCACAACGTGCGCGAGGCGGTCCGGCTCGCGCAGCGCGTGATCCTGCTGTCCTCGCGCCCCGGCCGGATCGCGCGCGAGTGGCAGGTGGGCATCCCGCAACCGCGCCGCATCGAGGACGCGCCCGTGGCCGAACTGTCCCTTGAGATCACCGATGTACTGCGTGGGGAGATCCGCCGCCATGGCCAGCACTGACACGACACCGGTCCAGAACGCCGGCAGCGTCGAGGCGGGCCTGGACGCGCTGGACACCTCGGTCAAGGTCCGTACGCCGTTCAGCCAGACCTTCAAGAACAAGATCCTGCCGCCGATCATCGCGCTCGCCGTGGTCCTCGTGGCCTGGTTCGTCCTCACCCCGGTCGTCGACGACCCGAGCAAGCTGCCCTCCCCCGGCGATGTGTGGGGCGAGGTCGAGGACCAGTGGCTCAAGGGCACCCTGCTCGACTACATCTGGGGCAGTGTCTCCCGCGGTCTGCTCGGCTTCCTGCTCGCGCTGGTCATCGGGACGCCGCTGGGCCTGGTGGTGGCGCGGGTGAAGTTCGTGCGCGCCGCCTTCGGCCCGATCCTCTCCGGTCTCCAGTCGCTGCCCTCGGTCGCCTGGGTCGCGCCCGCGGTGATCTGGCTGGGGCTGGACAACTCCGTGATGTACACGGTCATCCTGCTCGGTGCCGTGCCCTCGATCGCCAACGGCCTGGTGTCCGGCGTCGACCAGGTGCCTCCGCTGTTCCTGCGTGCGGGCCGCACCCTGGGGGCGACGGGCCTACGCGGCACCTGGCACATCGTGATGCCGGCCGCGCTGCCCGGCTATGTCGCCGGTCTCAAGCAGGGCTGGGCGTTCTCCTGGCGTTCCCTGATGGCCGCCGAGATCATCGCCCAGTCACCGGACATGGGCATGGGCCTCGGCCAACTGCTGGAGGTGGGCCGCACCAACAGCAGCATGGCGACGGTCTTCCTCGCGATCCTCCTCATCCTGTTCGTCGGCATCGCGATCGACCTGCTGATCTTCAGCCCGCTGGAGCGGTGGGTGCTGCGCAGCCGCGGTCTGCTGGTGAAGAGCTGATTCCAGTGCGCACTCCGGTCCTCCTCGTCATCGCCCACGGCAGCCGCGACCCGCGGCACGCCGCGACCGTCCACGCCCTGGTGCGGCGGATACGGTCGCGGCGGCCCGGGCTGCGTGTGGAGACCGGCTTCCTGGACTTCAACATCCCTTCCGTGCAGGGGGTGTTGGAGTCCCTGGCGGCGGAGGGCGTCCGTGACGTCGTAGCCCTCCCCCTCCTCCTGACCCGCGCCTTCCACGCGAAGGCGGACATCCCGGCGGTCCTGCGGGACGCGCCGCCACGCCTGCGGATCCGGCAGGCGGAAGTACTGGGTCCGTCGCCGCTGCTGCTGCGGACGCTCGAACGCCGTTTGTACGAGGCCGGGTTGACGCCCGCCGACAAGTCCTCGACCGGGGTCGTGCTGGCCTCGGCGGGCTCCACCGACCCGGAGGCGATCGCGGTGATCGCCGGCCTCGCGCGGGAGTGGCGGCACACGGGTTGGCGTGCGGTACGCCCCGCGTTCGCCTCGGCGGCACTGCCCCGCACGGAGGACGCGGTCCGTGAACTGCGGGCCCTGGGCTGCGAACGCGTCGCGGTCGCGCCGTACGTCCTCGCACCCGGCTTCCTGCCCGACCGCATCGCGCGGGGTGCTGCGGAGGCGGATGTGCTCGCCGAAGTGCTGGGCCCGGCGCCCGAGGTGGCGCGGGTGCTGCTGGAGCGCTACGACGCGGCCCTGGCACCGGCGCTCGCGGTCGTCGGCGCGTAGTACCTTCACTGTTCCCACCTGCCCGGATTCCCGGAAAGGGGCCTCCCGGGGGTCCCGGATCTGCTGGGATGGTTCCTCTGAGGGCTAGGTCCTGTCGTCACATTCCCGTCGTCGCCCGGAGGGCGGCCCGGCGGCGTCAGGTGCGTGCTCTCGGCGTGCCGGGCCCAGAGCCTCGTACTGGACGTACTTGGGTCTGGGCCCGGTGCGGCGAGAGTGCGTGCATGGCGTCGCCGGGCAGACGGGAATGTGACGACAGGGCCTAGTGGGGAGCAAGTAGACGTGGCGGGTCGGGAGTTCGGGCATCGTGAAGGGCCTGCACCGGCCCAACTGCACTACACCTGGACGCCGTCCGGCTCCGGGGATTCCGGCGCCCGGTTCACGGCGGTCGGCGCGGATGTGCCACCGGGGGTGCTGCGGGAGGCCGAGCGGCTCATCGGGTACGAGCGGCCGGAGCGGACCGTCGCCGAGCACCTCAACGGCTTCCCGACCGTCTTCAGCTTCAGTGAACTCGCCGACGGCGGACGGCTGTTGAGCCGTTCCGTGTGCACCGGCGCCGACGCGGGCTTCCATGCCCACGCCTTCCTGCTGCCGTCCGGCACCCGGTTGCCGGACGGTGTGCTGCCCATCTCCACGTGGGAGTCGCCGCGTTGGGCCCAGGCGGCTCCCCCGGACGGCAGGCCCGAGCCCGTCGACCGTGTCGAACCCTCCGGGCTGCTGCGCAAGGAGGCGCTGGTCGCCTTCGCGGTGTCCCGGGCAGGATGGCTCGCCCCGTTCTTCGCCGATCTGCGGGCGGTGGCCGCGGACCCGGGTGCCGGGCAGCTCGTGGTGGTGGAGCACGACAGCGCCGACGTGGCCCGGTGGATCGCGCTCGCCTGCACGGTCCTGCCCCGCGAACAGGCGCACCGGCTCACCTTCACGACGTACACCCGCGACCCCCGGCAGGCCCGTCAGCAGCTCGTCGGCGCCCTGCCGTCCTCCGAGTCCGTGGCCGACGACCGGCGCTACCGCGTGCACGACCGCACAAGTGACCAGCCGTCCGGGCCGGTGAGCGACACCTGGGCCGAGGTGTGCGCCCGGATCTGGTGTGCGGGCCGCCCCGACCTGTTCCGCGACGATCCCGAGGACCTGGGCCCGTTGGCGGTGAGCGCGCTCGTCGCGGGCATCGACCTGCGTACGGACGCCCGTGCGGCGGCGGCGAGTTGGGCGGCGGAGCAGGCGGGTGTGCTGCCGGACGACACGCTGACGGCGTTGGTCGCCGGGTTGTGCGGCGGCCCGGTGCCGCACCTGGGCTCGCGCTCGGCGTCCCTGCCCGGCGAGGCCGAACAGGCGGCCCTGGCCGCACTGTTGGCCCGGTTGGACGGACGCGTGACGGCCGCGGTGTCGGCGCCGCTCGCCGCGCGGGTGCTGGCGTCGGCGGTCCTCGCCCATGGGCCGGTGCCCGCGCTGCGCGCCGGGTCCCTCACCACGCGGGCCCATGACGACCTGGCCCGCGATCTCGCGCCCTCCCTCCGGGCCGGCATCGCGGACACGAATGAACCGGCCGCCGGACGGCCCCTCGCACTGCTCCGGGCCGCCGATCTGCTCGACGTCGACTGCCAGGACCAACTGCCGGAGCTGGCCGAGCGGTTGGCGCGGGAGCTGGTGGATGCGTCGGCATCGGACGGCGCGTCCCCTGCCGTGGGCCGTCCGCCCGCCCTCCTCGACGCGGTGCACACCCACCCCGAGCTGCGGGTCGCGCTGTTCGGCTCGCTCGACACCCTCGCCGCCGCCGAACCGGCCCCGGTCGCACGGGCGTTGAAGGACTCGGAGCTGCCGCTCGGGCTCCAGCAGTCCGGTCTCCCGCATCTGCGGATGTGTGTCGCACCCGCCGGGCCGGACGACCGGCTCGACCGGCTCCACGGTCTACTCCGCACGGCCGGGGTCTCCCCGCACGCCGATCCCACCGTGCTGCGTACGGCCCTCCGCCTCACCTGGCCCGGCGGCGAGCTGCCGACCGGGCAGGAGGCGAGCCTGCTGCTGAAGGAGCTGGGCTCCGACACCCACCGCGCGGCCGGTACCCGGGAGTTGCTGATCGAGGCGGCACTCGCCGCGCCGCCGGACGACCCCGGCATACCGGCGCTCGCCACCGATCTGCTCCGCTGCTTCACCACGGAACTGGGGCCAGGTCGGCGTACCGCTCTGCTCCTTCTGGAGTTCACCGGGCTGCTGGGCACCGGGAGCGAGGGCGAGGAGTGGGTCGGCCGGGTGCTGGAGCTGACGTCCGCCACCGCCGCCGACCCGGTGCCGGACACCGTCGCCGAGCGCGCCTTCCAGGCCCTCGCGTGGCGGCTTCTGGAGGGGGCGGCACCGGAGAACGAGCTGTACGCGCTCGCCCGTTCGGCCGAGCCGCGCCTGCTCGCCGCGTACGAACGGGCGGGCCGCTCGGAGCGGGTGGCCGACCGGTTGCGGACCGGTCCTGCGTATGTCGCCGACCGGTTCTGCGACTGGAGCGCGTTCCCGGGGACGTACCCCGCCTGGGACGAGACCCGCACCACCCTGCTGACCAAGGTGCTCCGGCCGGCCGTGCGGGCCCTGTCGGTCGAGGACCAGGGCGCGGTCGAGGCGGCACTCGACCACGCGGGCCGCGGCAAACTCGACGCGTTCCGCGCCTGGAACCGCCCCGGCGCGCTCGGGCGGCTCGCGGGACGGCTGTCGGGGCGGGGGCGACGCGTCGAACAGCCCGGCGGGTGACCGGACTTGGGAGGTGACGGACCCGGCGGGCGGCAAAGAAGCGCCGCCCGAAGTCCGGCACTCCCCTGCGATGTCGGACCCCGGACGGCCCGTCCGCAGCGCGGCCCCCGCCGGCCTGAGCCTGGTCTCGGGGGTCGCTTTCTCTACTGCGTTCACCGCCGCGTTTTTGTCACTGCACGACGACAACTCCCCCTGGCTTTGCCCCGTTCAGTCGAAGGACAGGCCCCCGGTACGCGTCCGCTTCAGCTCGAAGAAGTCGGGATGCGTGGCCAACACCCGGAAGATGTCGAAGAGTTCGGCCGCCTTCGCGCCGCGCGGAATGGCCCGCAGGACCGGGCCGAACCACACCGTTCCGTCGACGTGCAGGGTCGGCGTGCCCACATATCCGCCCGACTCCTCCTCGACGCCCGCCTCATGACTGCGGCGCACGGCGTCGTCGTACGACGGGTCGTGGGCGGCGTCGGCGAGTTCGGCGGGGAGGCCGAGTTCGGCGAGGGACTCGGTGATCACCTTGTCGAAGTCGTCGTGGCGCCGCTCGTGGATGCGGGTGCCGAAGGCCGTGTAGAGGTCCCGCAGGACCTTGTCGCCCCGCTGTGCGGCGGCGGCCACGGCGACGCGGACGGGGCCGATCGACCTGTCGACCAACTCCCGGTACCAGTCGGGGAGTTCGTTGCCGATGTTGTGGAGATAGAGGCTCATCGCGTGAAACCGGAGGTCGAGCGGGCGCTCGCGCTCGACCTCCAGCAGCCAACGCGAGGTGATCCACGCGAAGGGGCAGGCGGGGTCGAAGTAGAAGTCGACGCGGACCGGGTCGCCGGCACGGGTGTCTGGGCTCATACCGGACACGCTAGCCCCGCAATGGGCCGATGGCTCGACCCAATCGGCCAATCTCTCAGTGGTCCACTTTGGCCATGGCCGTCTGCCGGGGGTCCCGGCCGCTGGCCGCGAGGGCGCGGTCGAACACGGGGGCGTCGTCCGGCACCGGCACCGGGTCGGCAAAGCCGTCGTACTGGCGGTACAGCTCGGCGTGCTTCTCGACCACGTCGAGGACGAGGCGGGCGGCGCCGTCCGAGACCCGGTACTCCTGGCCGGTGGCCGTGGCGACGTCCCAGCCGTGCACCGCCAGCTCCTTGATGATCATCGAGGCGATCTCGTCGGCCGGCATCTTCGCCATGCCGAGATCGATCTCGCCCTCCCAGACCGCCGGGTCGGCCCAGGCGGCGACGGCCCGGTCCAATTGGGCGGCGTACGCCTGTGCCCAGTCCGGGTCCGCGGTGAAGTCGCGGGCGGTCAGCTCCTCGGGGAGCTGCTTGCGCAGGGCGCGGTGTTCGAGGCCGTGCGAGGTGTAGAGGACCCAGTGGTTGACCATGGCGCGTACGTCCCAGTCGGGGCAGTGCGTCGGGTCGTCGAGCTGTGCCGCGGTGACACCGCGCGCGACACGCGCCGCCTCGGCGGCGCATTCGATCATGTATGGGTGCAGGTCGTGGTTGCTCATGGGTCCCACGCTAGGGACGGCGCCGTCAGGACTCTTGAACAAACGCGACAGCCTCGTCGGCGAGGCGGAGCAGCTCGTCGAACGGCATCGAGCCGGGCGCCCTGCGCTCGCGCGCGAAGTCGTTCGCGAGCCGTTGCAGCAGGTCGTTGAGGGGGGTCGGGACGCCGTGCAACCGTCCCAGCAGGGCGATCTCGCCGTTGAGATAGTCGGCCTCGATGGTGCCGGTCCCCCGGCTCAAGGACTGCCAGGAGGAGCCGCCGCCGCGCGGGGCACCGTCGATCTCCACGAGCTGGATCTTGTCGCCGCGTGCCTCCCGCTCCTCCTCGGCGCTCGCGTACGCGATACCGGCCGCGTCGAGCACGGCCGTGCCCTCGGCCCGAATCCGCCGGTAGAGGGCCAGGCTCTCGTCGCTGGTACGGCTCCCGGCGACCGCCTCGATCGCGTTGACGAGGTTGCCGAGCAGCTTGGCGTACTGCCAGCGCGTCACATCGGGTACGACCGGCGCCTCGAACCTCGACTTCTCGAGGTCGGCGGCGATCAGCCGGGCGGTCTCGTCCGTGCCGTGCGGCCAGCGGCCGAGGTGCAGGATGCCGGTGAGCGGGGCACCCTCGGCGGCGACCACACCCGGCTCCACGAAGGTCGCCGGCAGCCAGACGCAGACGCCGTAGACCCGCCGGAACCTGCGCAGTGCCAGGCGCTGGCTCTCCACCCCGTTCTGCGCGCAGACGACCGGCAGCCGCTCGGCGGCCGTACCGCCACCGGATACCGGCGCCGGCCCCCAGAGCGCCAGCGCGGCCTCGCAGTCCTGGGTCTTGGCGGCGAGCACGAGGACGTCGTCGGGCCTCAACTCCCCCAGTTCGTCCGGCCCTTCGACCACCGGCGGCCGGTACGTCGACTCGCCCTCCGGCACCTTGAACCGCAGCCCTCGCTCGGCCAGCGCCGCCCGGTGCGCGCCCCGCGCCACCAGGACGACCTCGTGCCCCGACCCGGCCAGCCGGCCACCGATGGCCCCGCCGACGGCCCCTGCTCCGATGATGATGTAGCGCATGGGGCCGAGCCTCGCACAGTCGGTCAACTACCGGTCATCTCCACCAGTTTGAGCACGGTGTTCCAGTTGCGGGTGGTCGCGATCAGCCCCTTGTTGAAGCGGGACCGGGAGAGTTCCACGGCGAGCTTGGAGCGGCCGAGGCCGTCGGGGGCGTAGAGATACAGGGCGCGGTCGCCGAGGCGGAACTCCTCGGGGAGGAACGCGGCCGGGTCCAGTCCCGCGAAGCGGTCCTCGCCTGGCGGTGCCGAGTAGTAGGTGACATGGAGCTGTTTGGCCTCCAACTCTGCTGCTGGGAAAGGGCAGTTGTCGGCGATCGCGGCCAGGTAGGCGTGGTCGCGGACGACGATGTCGACCGTGAAACCGAACCGCTCCTCGACCGCCCGCGCGAGCTGGGCCGCGAGGAACTCCTCGTCGCCGTCGTCGCTCGCGAACACTGCCTGGCCGCTCTGGAGATAGGTGCGGACGTCGCCGTGTCCGAGGCCTTCCATCAGCGTGCGCAGGTCGGCCATCGGGAGCTTTCTGCTGCCGCCCACGTTGATTCCGCGCAGGAGCGCCGCATACGTCGTCATCCGGACACCATAAGGCGGTCTTCCCGCCCCGTGGGGGTGGGCACGACGGCTCGCAGGTCTCGCGCACCCTGATCATCTCCCCCTAGCCGCCCGGATAGATGTAAGGGGCCGGAGTCCTCCCCAGTGCGGAGGGTTCGCGGTCCGTACGGAGGAGCCGTGCCCTCGGCACTTCACCGGAAAGCACGAGGAGACGTTCTTATCCCGCGCATACCTTCGAACCATGAGGTGGCGGCAGGGGGCTGTCACCGTGCACAAGGGGGCAAGCCCGTCATGGGGAACGCAGATTCGCGGGTACGGGGCCTCGCCGCCCGGGCCGGCGGCTGGAGCGCCCGGCACCGGTGGGCCGCGGTCGGCATCTGGGTGCTGTTCGTGGTTCTGGCGATGGGGATCGGTTCGGCGGCGGGCCGTGTCGATGTCGACGAGAGCGACCAGCTCAAGGGGGAGACGCACACCGCCGCCACGATCATCGACGACGCCGGAATCAAGGAACCGTCCAGCGAGACCATCCTGATCCAGTCCAGGAACGGGTCGCTCATCTCCACGGACAGCGAGTTCCGCACCGCGGTCACCGCCGTCGTCAAGGCCGTCGAGCAGACCGGCAAGGTCACCGACGTCACCTCGCCGTACGACACGAAGACGATCTCGAAGGACGGGCGGAGCGCGCTCGTCCAGTTCGACATGCGGGGCGACGCGGACACCGCCGGTGACCGGGTGGAGCCGGTGCTGAACGCCGTCGCCGGGGTGCAGAAGGACCATGCGTCATCGCTGCGGATCGAGGAGATCGGCGGCGCCAGCATGGCGAAGCAGTACAAGGACGCGTTCGGCGACGACTTCAAGAAGGCCGAGTACTCCGCCGTTCCCGTGGCCCTCGGCATCCTGCTGATCGCCTTCGACGCGCTGGTCGCGGCGCTGCTGCCGGTGGCTCTGGCCATGACCGCGATCATCGCGACGATGGGCCTGATGGGCATCGTCAGCCATGTCCAGCCGATGAGCGACACCGCCAACTCCGTGATGCTGCTGGTCGGTCTGGCCGTCGGCGTCGACTACTGCCTGTTCTATCTGCGTCGCGAACGCGAGGAGCGCGAGGCCGGCCGGGACGCCGGGGCCGCGCTGCGGATCGCCGCCGCGACCAGTGGCCGCGCCATCATCGTCTCCGGTGTCACGGTGTGCGTGGCGATGGCGGGCATGCTGTTCACCGGGCTCGCCGAGTTCGAGGCGATGGGTCTGGCCTCGCTGATGGTCGTCGCGGTCGCCATGGTCGGCTCGGTGACCGTACTGCCCGCGCTGCTCTCGCTGTTGGGCGAGCGGGTCGAGAAGGGCCGTATCCCGTTCCTGCGTCGGCGTAGCCGCCGGGGCAACGGGGAGAGCCGGTTCTGGACCGCCGTACTGAAGGGCGTGCTCGCCAGGCCGCTCGTCTCCGTGCTCGTCGCCGCCGGCGCGCTGCTCGCCATCGCGGCTCCCGCCGTCGGCATGAAGACCGAAAACCTCACCCTGGACCAGGAGTTCGGCAACTCCCTGCCCATAGTGGGGACTTACAACCGCGTCAACGACGCCTTCCCGGGCGGCACCGAGCCGGCCGAGGTGATCGTCAGGGCGAAGGACATCAACGCGGCCGACGTCAAGCAGGCGCTCGCCGACTTCAAGGCCCAGGCGGTCAGTTCGGGTGCCTCGCGCGGCCCGGTCGACATCAAGCTGCACGACGCGCAGAACGTCGCCTTCGTCTACGTCCCGCTCGTCGGCGGCTCCGACCAGGACAAGGCCGCCAAGAGCCTGGAGAAACTGCGCGACGAGGTACGGCCCGCCACCCTCGGCAAGGTCGACGGCGTGCAGGCACCGATCACCGGGAACGTCGCCGGATCGCACGACTTCAACGACCAGCTCCTCGGGTCGGTCGTACCGGTCTTCGCGTTCGTCGTGGCCTTCGCCTTCCTGCTGATGCTCCTGTCGTTCCGCTCACTGACGGTCGCGATCACCTCGATCGCCCTCAACCTGCTTTCGGTGGGCGCCGCCTACGGCATCCTCGTCGCGGTGTTCCAACACGGCTGGGGTGCCTCGCTGGTGGGCGCGGAGGGCGTCGGCGCCATCGTCACCTGGCTGCCGCTGTTCCTCTTCGTCATCCTGTTCGGCCTGTCGATGGACTACCACGTGTTCGTCGTCTCCCGCATCCGCGAGGCACGGCTGCGCGGCCGTACGACACAGGAGGCGATCCAGCACGGCGTGGTCACCACGGCCGGCGTCGTCACCAGTGCCGCGATCATCATGGTCGCCGTCTTCGCGATCTTCGGCACGCTGTCCATGCAGTCCATGAAGCAGATGGGCGTCGGCCTCGCGGCGGCGGTCCTCATCGACGCCACGGTCATCCGGGGCGTCCTGCTCCCCGCGGTGATGGCGCTGCTCGGCGAGCGCAACTGGTACTTCCCGAAGTGGCTCCACCGCCTCCCGGACCTCACCCACGACGAGTCCGCCGAGGAGATCACCTCCACGGTGGCGGGCGAGGGTGAGCCCATCCGGGTGTAACTCCTCCTGACTGAGGGCCTGTTGGTATCCCCGGGGGAACCAACAGGCCCTCATTGCCGTCCTGTCGCACCTTCGCTACGACGTCAACTCCTCGTACAGCCTCAACCAGTACTCCGGGCACACCGCACCGACCAGGACGTGCGGATCGAGGCGCGCCGCACGGAACGCGGCGTCCACGCGGCGCCTCGGGTGGGCCCGGCGCAGGGAGGCGTGCAGCGAGCCGCCCACCCCCGAGAAGCCCAGCTCGACCAGGTGCCGCCAGCCGGGCAGCGCGGCGGGTTCGAGCAGCGGGATCCCGCGCCGCTCGATCCGGACGATCCCGGCGTCGACGCGCGGCACGGGACTGAACCGCCGCCGGTCGACCCGTCCGACCAGCCGCCACTCGTAACGGGGCCAGCTCCGCACCGTCAGCAACGTCCAACTCCCGTAGTCCCCGGTGCGTTTGCGGGCGTACTCCAGTTGGGTGAGGAGGGTGGCGTCGGTGAGGGCAGGGGCGCGCAGGCACCAGTCGACGATGTCGGCGGTACGGGAGAAGGGCACGTTCCCGGCGACGGAGAACGGCGTGCGTGGGGGCCGGGTGTCCATGAAGTCCCCGGCGACGACGTGCACTTGGGATGTGGTGGAGAAGCGGGCGTGGAGTTTCGGGACGAGCCGGGGGTCGATCTCGTGGGCGCGCAGTTCGCGGCAGCGGGGTGCGAGCACCGCGGTCAACGCGCCTTTTCCGGCGCCCACTTCGAGGAGGAGGGGGATCCGCCGTCCGTGCGGGACGGCGAGGCGGGCGACGTATTCGGCGGTGGCGCGGTCGGCGAGGAAGTTCTGCGAGAGCGCGCGGGAAACGCGGGTGGGGCGGGCCATGGCCTGCGGTCCTTGTCTTCCGTGAAGGGCATACGGGCAGACGAAGGCCCCGACCGGAAGAAAGGAGGATGCGCGGAGCGAGAGAAGGGCTCCGCGGGGACGTCAGCGGGTTTCGACGCCCGGGCCGGTCAGGGCACCGGGGCCGCGCCGCATGCGGATCGCATACGTGCAGCTCCGGCCGAGACCGGAGAAAGTGATCGAGTTGCAGGCCGACATGAAGGGCACGCTAGGCGGTCCGTGCGGCCCGGGGCAACGGAATATCCGCGTCAGCGCTGGTAGCGGGCCAGCACCAGATTTCCGTCCTTCTCCAGCCGTTCACGCAGCTCGGCGAGGGTGATCGCGCCGCTGTAGTACTCCTGGAAGGCAGGGGTGGCCACCTTGTCCTTCCACTCCGGGTAACCCCGTACGGACTGGGCGGGCGCCGGGACGAGGTCGGCGGCGAGTGCGGTGCCGGTGGCCCAGTCGTCCTTGGTGGTGTGCAGGGCGGGGTCCTTGAGGGCCTGGGTGCCGGTGGGCAGCATCCAGTCGCCGAGGGCCAGCCGGACCATGTTCTTCGGCTGGAGCAGGAAGTCGATGAACTCCGCCGCTTCCTTTTTGTGCGGGCTGTCCTCGGCGATCGAGAGAGTCTGCGGGCTGACGCCCTGGGTGAGCCCGTCGGCGCCGGCCGGGGCGGGCAGCACCTGCCAGTCGAAGCCCTTCGGCGCCTGCTGAGCGATCTGCTGGCGATAGGAGAAGCCGAGCGGGACCATCGCGTACTTGCCGCCGAAGAACCCGGGCAGCGTGTCCGAACCGCCGCTGCCGAGCGTCGTGGGCGAGGCGCTGTGGTCCACGTCCGCCTGGTCGTGGATCGTGCGCGGCACGACCTGGTCGGCCGCCTCGAAACGGACGGTCACCCTGCCGTCCGCGCCCCGGTGGAAGAGTGCGCCGCCCGCCGACAGCGACAGATTCAGGGTGGCGGACACGGGTTCCTTGAGCGGCCAGGCGACGCCGTACTTCCCGTCGCCGCTGAGCCGCCGGGTGATGTCCCTGAACTCCGGCCAGCTCCAAGGGCGTTCGGGGGTCGGGATGCGTACGCCGGCCTTCTTCAGCCAGGTGGCGTTGGCGACGACGACCCGCGGCTCCTGGAGGAACGGCACGCCGTAGATCCCCTCCCCGAAGGTAGCCGTGTCCCAACTGCGTTGCGGGATCTCCGACTTGAGCCGTGCGGGCAGCAGGTCGCGGAGGTCGGCGAGATAACCGCCGTAGGCGAAGTCCGCGAGGTCGTCGGAGGCGTCGTGGATGACGTCGGGTGCCTCACCGCCCTCGAAGGAGGTGAGGAGCTGGTCGTGGACGCTGTCCCAACTGCCCTGTACGTACTCGATCTTGATGTCCGGGTGGGTGGCGTTCCACTCCTTCACCAGCTCCTTGTTGGCGGTGACGGACTCCTCCTGCCAGGCCAGGGACTGGAAGCGGAGGGTGATCCGGCCGTCCGCCGAGCCGTCTGTGCCGCCGCCCGTGCAGCCGGCGAGGAGCAGGGTCAGGGCGAGCGCGAGGATCCAGCGGGGGCGCATCAGCTCTTCACCGCCCCGGTGAGCATGCCGCCCGTGATCCGGCGCTGGATCAGCGCGAAGACGACCAGGGAGGGCAGGGTCGCGAGGAACGCGGCGGCGGCCAGCGGGCCGAGGTCGGCGACGCCCTCCGCGCCGATGAAGTGGGTGAGGACGACCGGGAGGGTCTGTTTCTCCGGGGTCTTGAGCAGGACCAGCGCGAAGAAGAACTCGTTCCACGCGGTGACGAACGCGAACAGTGCCGTGGCCACGATGCCGGGGGCGAGCAGCGGTGCCGTCACCGACACGAGTGTCCGGAGCTTCCCGGCACCGTCCACGGCGGCGGCCTCCTCCAACTCGGCCGGCACCGCCCGGACATAGCCGACCAGCATCCACAGCGCGAACGGCAGCGACCACACCACGTACACCAGCACCAGCCCGGCCAGGGAGTCGATCAGCCGCAGGTTCTTCAGCACCAGGAACAGCGGGATGATCACCAGCACGAACGGGAACGCCTGGCTGACCACCACCCACCCGGTCGCGGCCCGCGCGAGCGGTGTCCGGCGCCGGGCCATGACCCAGGCCATCGGGGTCGCGATCAGCACGGCGATCAGCGCCGCCCCGACTGCGGCGAGCAGGGAGTTCAACGCGGCGTGCAGCAGCGGCTGTTCGTCGAAGGCCTGGCGGAAGTTGGCGAGGGTGGGGTGCCGGGGGATCCAGGTGGGGTGCAGACTGCCCAGCTCGCGCGGTGGTTTGAAGGCGGTGGAGAGCAGCCAGAGGAGGGGGAAGGCGAGGAAGACGAGATACGCGAGCAGGGCGAGGTACTGTCCGGCGCGGGCTCCGGTGCTGGTCCTCATGACGCGTCTCCTCCCCTGATGCGGCCCACGAGGAAGACGGCGAGGAGCACCGAGATCACCGCGACCATCACGCATCCCATCGCCGCCGCGTAGCCGAACTGCCCGTAGCGGAAGGCCTCTTCGTAGGCGAAGAGCATGGGCAGCCGGGTGCGTCCGCCGGGCCCGCCGTTGGTCAGGACGTAGACCAGGGCGAACGAGTTGAAGTTCCAGATCAGGTTGAGCGCGGTGATCGCCAGTGCCACCGGCCTCAGGGCGGGCCAGGTGACCGTGCGGAAGCGGCGCCAGGCACCGGCACCGTCGACCGCCGCCGCCTCGTGCAGTTCGCGCGGGGTGTTCTGCAGCCCGGCGAGCAGGGCGACCGTCGTCTGGGGCATGCCCGCCCAGACGCCGACGACGATCACGGCGGGCAGCGCGGTCCCCAGGCCGCTCAGCCAGTCCCGGCCGTCGCCGAGGCCGAGGTCGTGGAGGGTCTCGTTGAGGATGCCCGCGTCCGGGTTGTAGACGATCCGCCACATGATGCCGACGACGACCTCGGGCATCGCCCAGGGGACGATCGCGAGCGCCCGGGCGAGCCAGCGCAGCCGCAGGTCCTGGTTCAGCAGCAGGGCGAGCCCGAGGGCGAGCAGGAACTGCGGCACGGTCACCCCGACCGCCCACACCAGCCCGATCCGGAACGACTCCCAGAACAGCGTGTCGTGCAGCAGATCCCGGAAGTTGAGGCCGCCGATCCACTGGGTGGAGGCGGTCCGACCGGACTGGGAGTCGGTGAAGGCCAGCAGCACTCCGTAGAGGAGGGGGCCGACGCTGAGCACCAGGATCGGGATCAGCGCGGGCAGCACCAGGAACCAGG
Source organism: Streptomyces sp. NPDC005492 (assembly GCF_040605995.1). Classification (NCBI taxonomy): domain Bacteria; kingdom Bacillati; phylum Actinomycetota; class Actinomycetes; order Kitasatosporales; family Streptomycetaceae; genus Streptomyces; species Streptomyces sp. NPDC005492. Next base: position 146,159 of record NZ_JBEXDX010000011.1, on the reverse strand, counting down.
CCGCGTGGTCGGGAGCGCGCCGCGGCCGGCCCCGGCCCGGCGCGCGGGTTGGCGGCCGCCTCACCTCCGTTACCGATGTCATGGAATCAGCCCCTTTGCGCCGCCAGGTCGGGCCTGGTCATGGTCGTGAACGCCTGATGTCCCGTCAAGGCACCTCGCATGCCGTCCCACCTGTGCGAATGCGACACTGGCCGTCGGATGGCGGGAACCCGACGCCGTACGCACACGCACAGGGACCCCACACGGAGGCGGACACATGGACGAGGCACGGGCGCGGGACGTACTGGACGCGGCGGACGTGCTGCCCGGCCCGGCCCGGGACGCGCGGCTCCTCGCCCTCGGCGAGAACGCGGTGTTCGCCGCCGGTGACCTGGTCGTCAAGGTGGGCCGCGACGCCGAACTCCTCGACCGCGCCCGGCGCGAGCTGGACGTGGCGGTGTGGCTCGCGGAGGCGGGTGTGCCGGCGGTGCGGGCCGCCGACCCGAAGGCGCGACTGGTCGAGGGACATCCGGTGACCGTGTGGCACCGGCTGGCCGATTCCGTACGCCCCGCCGAATCCCGGGATTTGGCCGAACTGCTACGCCTCGTCCACGCCCTCCCCTCCCCCGCCTTCGATCTGCCGCCCCGCGAGCTGCTGGGCGGTGTGGAACGCTGGCTGCGACTGGCCGGTGACGCGATCGACCCGGCGGACGCGGCCTTTCTGCGGGAGCGGCGCGACGGCTTCGCGGCTGCTGCCGCCGCGCTCACGCCCCAGCTGCCGCCGGGCCCGATCCACGGCGACGCGCTGCCCCGCAATGTGCATGTCGGCCCGGACGGCCCGGTCCTGGTCGACCTGGAGACCTTCTCCGCCGATCTGCGCGAGCACGACCTGGTGGTGATGGCCCTGTCCCGCGACCGCTATGGCTTCCCGGCCACGGCGTACGACTCCTTCACCGAGGCCTACGGCTGGGACGTACGCGAGTGGGCGGGCTGCTCGGTGCTGCGCGGGGCCCGGGAGACGGCCAGTTGTGCCTGGGTCGCGCAGCACGCGCCGAGCAATCCCGAGGCGCTGGCCGAGTTCGAGCGGAGGGTGGCGTCCTTGCGGGACGGGGACGAGACCGTGCGCTGGTATCCGTTCTGAACGCGCGGCCTCGCTGAGGCCGGACCGCTCAGACCGTCTCGTCCTCCAGTTCGCGCAGCGGCCAGGTGCCGTCGACCACCGCGTCCTGGTCGCCCTTGCGGCGCAGGAAGCTCTGGAAATCGGCGGCCCATTCCGCATACCACTGGATCTGGCTGCGGTGCAGCTCGGCCGGGCCGAGGGCCGCGACCTTGGGGTGGCGGTCGGCTATCGCGCCGGCCAGCCGGGCGGCGGCGAGGGCGTCGGCCGAGGCGTCGTGCGCCGAGTCGAGCACCACGCCGTACTCGGCGCAGACCGCTTCGAGGTTGCGCTTGCCCCGGCGGTAGCGGTCGACGGAGCGGTCGATCGTGTACGGGTCGATGACCGGGGCGGGGTCGGTGCCGCCCAGGCGGTCGCGCAGGGACGGCAGTCCGTGCCGGCGCAGCTCGGCGGAGAGCAGGGTCAGGTCGAAGGCCGCGTTGTAGGCGACGACGGGGACGCCCGTCTTCCAGTACGTGACGAGGACGTCGGCGATCGACTCGGCGACCTGGTCGGCCGGGCGGCCCTCGGCGACGGCCCGCTCATTGCTGATGCCGTGCACCGCGACGGCGTCCGCCGGGATCTCCACGCCGGGATCCGCCAGCCACTCCCGGCGGCCCAGCGGACGTCCGCCCCTGACCTCGATGACCGCGCCCGTGACGATGCGCGCCTCGCGCGGCTCGGTCCCCGTCGTCTCCAGGTCGAAGCCGATGAGCAGCTCCTGGTGCCAGGCCATGACGGCCCCCCTTCTCGGTGGTGCTTTCCCCCAGTGGTCTCCACGATCGCATGAGCCACTGACAATCCGAGGACCGCGTTCCGCTTACCGCGGACCGAGCCGGGGACAGGTCAGGACACCGGTCGCGAATCCGCCCACATCTGCTCGAACTCATCGCGATAGGTGGGGAAAAGCGCGCTGTCGTCCAGTTCGTCCGACTTGACGAGCCGGCTTCCGTTCCGCAGCACCAGCACCGGCGCCTCCATGCCGCGGGTGCGGCGCAGATAGGACTGCACGACGGCGATGCCGTCCGAACCGTCGCCGTCGACGAGGTACGCGGTGAAGCGGGGCGTCTCGTCGAAGACCTGGATCTCGAAGGCCCCGGGATCACGCAGCCGGGACCGCACCCGCCGCATGTGCAGGATGTTCATCTCGACGGCGCGGCTCAACTCGCCCCGCTTGATGCCGAGTTCGCGCTCGCGCCGCTTCACCGCGCTGGAGGCCGGGTTGAGGAAGAGCAGCCGTACCCGGCAGCCCGACTCGGCGAGCCGGACCAGCCGTCTGCCGGAGAAGTTCTGCACGAGCAGGTTGAGGCCGATGCCGATGGCGTCGACGCGGCGGGCCCCGCCGAAGATGTCCTCCGCCGGGAACTGGCGCATCAGCCGCACCCGGTCGGGGTGCACGGCGACCACGTCCGCGAACCGCTCGCCGATCAGCTCCTCGACCGCGTCGACGGGCAGCCGCCGGGCCGAGGGCACGTCACCGCCGGCGCCGAGGGTCTCCAGCAGGTTCGCGGAGGCGCGCTCGGCCTGGTTGAGGACCGCCTCGGACAGGGCCCGGTTGCGGGAGACGACGTTGCGGGTCACTTCCAGTTCGTCCAGGGCGAGTTCGACGTCCCGGCGCTCGTCGATGTACGGCTCGAAGCACGGCCAGTGCTGCACCATCAGCTCGCGCAACTGGGGCAGCGTCAGGAAGCTGAGGACGTTGTCGTCGGCCGGGTCGAGCAAGTAGCCCTTGCGGCGGCTGACTTCGCGTACGGCGACCGCGCGCTGCACCCATTCCTGGCCGGCCGGACCGGCGGCGGCGACCACCCACTCGTCGCCGTGGACGGGTTCGTAGATGGGGCGCAGGACGGCGGCCACGACGGCCCGCAGCCGCTGTTCGACCAGGTTCAGCCAGATGTAGGCGCGGCCGGCTCGCTGGGCGCGCGTACGCACCTCGCGCCAGGCGTCGGCGTCCCAGTCCAACTCCGGCCCAATGGAACCAGCCGCGTCCATCGGACGTGCCAGGGACACCGCGCCGGGCGGGACTTCTGCGGAGTTCCCCTCGTGACCCTCGTCACCAGGGGGCAACTCCAGCCCTCCCGAGCCCACCCGTGCACCGCCTTCCGCTCCCCCGAGCTCACCCCAGTCTCAACGATCAAGGAAGGGTACTCCGGGACCGGTCGGCGGTGCAGCCGGATGGACAGGGTCTTTTCTCAACTTCCGCCGTTCACATTGCCGTTCTGATTCGCGAGGGCGGCCGGAGTGAGCGGATTCATAGCGGTGACGTCGCGCGGAGCGATCGAGAATCCCTGCCAGTGGACCGGCATGGGCTGCTGGTCCTCGTCACGGGCGATGTGGTGGAAGCCGACGTTCACCCAGACCACGGGGTGGGTGAGGGTCTGGCCGTTGACCCACTTGTCGACCGACTTCGGGTGTCCCGTACCGCAGTTGGGCAGGTTGTCGCTGGCGAACTGCTCGCACTTGTTGTACTCGGTGAAGTACACGTCGTGCTGGGTGAAGCTGCGGCCCGGGTACTTGGTGGAGGGGCCGGGGACTATCTCGTAGGACCGGGCGTGGTTGTCCTTGTTCTTGCCGGTCGCGCTGACGACACGCCACCAGCGCATGTTCTTGGCGTCGCCCGCGAGTTCCTTGGTGACCTTGGTGAGAGTGGTCTTGTTGGTGGGCGTGTTCGCGCCGTGCGTGGTGACCGTGGAGTCGTACTGCTCGACGCGGCCCTTGGAGGAGCCGTCGAGGGCGAAGTCCAACTTCCAGAAGACGTCGTGCTGGTGGCTCGTCGCGTACGCCGTGGCGCCCTTGCCGAGCGGCCAGCCGCGGCCGTCGCCCGCGTCGTAGTCGTAGGGCGAAAGGCTGCCGGTGGCACCGACGTTCATGTGGATGGTGCCGTCGTCCTGGAAGCGCCACTCGGTGATGTACTCGTACCAGCCGACCTGGTTGACCGTGTAGACGAGGAAGTCCTTGCCCTGGGTCTGGAAGACCTTGTTGGCGCTGTCGCCCTGCATCCGGAAGGCGTGGCCGCGCGAACGGGTCGTGGTGCAGAGGCCCTTGACGTTCGGGTGGTCCGGGTCGATGGCGTCGGGGACCTTGACGGTCTTGATGGTGCCGCCGGGGCACTCGCCGGGCTGCATGTTCATCAGGCCGGTGCCGAAGCCGTACTGGGTGAGGTCGCTGTACTCGTTCTTGCCGTCGTCGTAGGGCACGTGGATCTGGGCGAGCTTGGCGTCGGCGAGCACCTTGATGGGGGTGGCCTGGCCGGGCGGCTGGTAGGAGATGTTCTCCAGGACGAGGCCGGCCTCGCGCTCGTAGTGCCAGCACATCCGCCAGGTGGTGCCGGTGGAGAGCTTCTGCTCGATGGTGTAGGCGGCGCTGCAGCCGGGGGCGGCGGCGCTCGGGGCGGCCTTCGGCTGGGCGACGGCCGGGCCCGCGCCCGCGGTGGCACCGGCGGCCAGGGCGGCCACGGCGAGGCCGACGGCCCCCCGCCTGCGGGCACGGCTGATTCTGTTGACGCGCATGAAGAAGTGACTCCCTTACAGGGGAAGCAAGTTGGGAAGTGGACGAAGAACTGCGCGATGTACGCGGTCTGTTCAGCCGGTGAGCTTGCCGACCTTGCGGGCGCTCAGGTCGACGACGAAGTCACGGGCGTCGATCCACGGCCCGTTCTTCACCTTCGGGAACAGCCGCACGCAGCGGTGCTCGCCGCACTGGTCGAGGACTCCGGTCTGCTTCCCCGGAGCGGCCTTGTAGATCATGGCGGTCAGCAACAGTTGGTCCGGCGAGGTGAGTTGGCTGCCGGTGGCGTCCTTGTAGTCGGCCTTCAGGCCCGCGCCGAGCGGGTCCGCGAGCAGCAGCTCGGCCGCCTCGACGTCCTCGGCGTGACTGGCCGGCGGCTGCACTCCGTGCTGGGTGCCGGTCTGCTCGACCTTGCCGGTGTCGAGGTTGACGGTCTTGGTGACGACCGTGTCGTCCTTGTAGTCGTAGAACGTCACGTCCGCGCGGCGCGGCGCGTCCGGGTTGTCCAGTTCGCCGGCCTCGGGGTCGGCGAGTTCGACGTCGAGGCGCTGCGGTCCGCGCTTCCCGTCCACGTTCTCGCTGGAGTTGAACAGCTGTCGGTTCACCGCGAGCTGCTCGACGCGCTTGGTCTCGTCGTCGGTGAGCGGGTCGCGGCCCTTGCCCTTCTCGCCCTCGGCCGGGGCCTGCTGCACGACACCGGGTGCCGCGCCCGGCCCGTCCGCGGCCTGCTGGGCGGACCCGGCGGCCTTGCCGGTGCCCCCCGACTCGTCGGCCCCCGCCGTGCCGGGCAGGGTGACGGCGACCATCACGGCGGTCCCGGCCACCGCTATGGCCGTACCCGCCACCACTTTGCCCAGGTGGCGGTGCACTGTCCTTCGCACATTTCCCCCTACTCCCCCCGGATCCTTCCCCGGACCCCCGGGAGTGGTGTCTGTCCCACTCGGTTCGGCGTACGGCAGAAGTCGTACGCACTGGTCATTTGGTAAGAGGGACGTAAGTCATAGGTGGTTCCCTCACTTTCGGGGAGACTCAGGAGCAAGGCGCCCCGGCGGCGGGGCCCGGCTGAAAGAGTCGTGACCATGCAGGTCTGGCCTGGAGAGGCGTATCCACTCGGTGCCACGTATGACGGCGCCGGCACCAACTTCGCGGTCTTCACGGAGACCGCGGACCGAGTAGAGCTGTGTCTGCTGCACGACGACGGCTCGGAGACGGCGGTGGAACTGCGCGAGAGCGACGCGTTCGTGCGGCACGCGTACGTGCCCGGCATCATGCCCGGGCAGCGCTACGGCTTCCGCGCGCACGGCCCGTACGCCCCCGAGCGCGGCCAGCGGTGCAACTCCGCGAAGCTGCTGCTCGACCCGTACGCGAAGGCGGTCAGCGGATCGATCGCCTGGGGCGAGGAGGTGTACGGCTACCACTTCGACGCGCCCGACAAGCGCAACGACCTGGACTCGGCCCCGCACACGATGTCCTCGGTCGTCGTCAACCCGTACTTCGACTGGGGCGACGACCGGCTGCCCCGGCACGGCTACCACGAGACGGTGCTCTACGAGGCCCATGTGAAGGGCCTGACGATGCGGCACCCGGGGCTGCCGGAGGAACTGCGCGGCACCTACGCGGCGCTCGCGCATCCGGCCGTCATCGAGCACCTGGTGGGGCTGGGGGTGACCGCCCTGGAGCTGATGCCGGTGCACCAGTTCGTCAACGACCACCGGCTGGTCGACATGAGGCTGAACAACTACTGGGGCTACAACACGATCGGTTTCTTCGCCCCGCACAACGCCTACGCCTCCTGGGGCGACCGCGGCCAGCAGGTCCTGGAGTTCAAGTCGGCGGTGCGGGCGCTGCACGAGGCCGGTATCGAGGTCATCCTGGACGTCGTCTACAACCACACCGCCGAGGGCAACCACCTGGGTCCGACGCTGTCCTTCAGGGGCCTCGACAACCCCTCCTACTACCGGCTGGCGGAGGATCCCCGCTACTACATGGACACCACGGGGACGGGCAACTCGCTGCTCATGCGCTCCCCGCACGTGCTCCAACTGATCATGGACTCGCTGCGCTACTGGGTCACCGAGATGCATGTCGACGGCTTCCGCTTCGACCTGGCGGCCACCCTGGCACGGCAGTTCCACGAGGTGGACCGGCTGTCGTCGTTCTTCGACCTGGTCCAGCAGGACCCGGTGGTCTCCCAGGTGAAGCTGATCGCGGAGCCCTGGGACGTCGGCGAAGGCGGCTACCAGGTGGGCAACTTCCCGCCGCTGTGGACCGAGTGGAACGGCAAGTACCGCGACACCGTGCGGGACCTGTGGCGGGGTGAGGGGCGCGCGCTCGCGGAGTTCGCGTCCAGGCTGACGGGTTCGTCCGACCTCTACCAGGACGACGGCCGCCGTCCCTTGGCGTCCATCAACTTCGTGACCTGCCACGACGGGTTCACGCTGCACGACCTGGTGTCGTACAACGACAAACGCAACCAGGCCAACGGCGAGGACAACAGGGACGGCGAGAGCCACAACCGGTCCTGGAACTGCGGGGCCGAGGGCGAGACCGACGACCCGGCCGTCCTGGAGCTGCGGGCACGCCAGATGCGCAACTTCGTGGCCACGCTGATGCTGTCCCAGGGTGTGCCGATGGTCAGCCACGGGGATGAGTTCGCGCGCACCCAGCGCGGCAACAACAACGCCTACTGCCAGGACAGCGAGCTGGCCTGGGTGAAGTGGCCGGAGAGCGACGCGGAGTCGCCAGAGCTGCTGGCCTTCACGCGCGCGTTGGTGTGGCTGCGCAAGGAGCATCCCGTGTTCCGGCGCCGGCGGTTCTTCCACGGGCGGCCCGTGGAGGGCACCCACGACGAGCTGTCGGACATCGCCTGGTTCACCCCCGAGGGCAAGGAGATGACCCAGCGGGACTGGGACTCGGCGCGGGCGTCCGCGCTGTCGGTGTTCCTGAACGGCAACGCCATCTCGGAGCCCGGCCCGCGCGGGGAACGCATCTCCGACGACTCCTTCCTGATGATGTTCAACGCCTCCCCCCAGACGCTCGACTTCGTGGTGCCGGTCAACCACGGCCGCCAGTGGCAGGTGGTCGTCGACACGGGCCGTGCCGAAGGGGTGCCTCCCGGCACGGGCGCGAAGGTGAAGGCCGGGGACCGGCTGACCCTGGTGGACCGCAGCATGACCGTGTTGCAGCGGCCCACTTAGGAGAACACCCGGTCGGCGGACCGGATGCGGGAGTCGATGACACGAAAGACGGCCGGGCGGGTACGTAGCTCTGCATGACACCTGAGCGACCCGACCCGGCAGTGCCCACGGCCACCTACCGGCTGCAACTACAGCCCGAGTTCCCGTTCTCGGCGGCCGCGGCGGCCGTGCCGTACCTGGCGTCGCTCGGCGTCTCGCATCTGCATCTGTCGCCCGTCCTGGAGTCCGTCCCCGGTTCGACGCACGGCTACGACGTCGTCGACCACGCGCGCGTGCGGGGCGAACTCGGCGGCGAGGACGGTCTGCGGGCCCTGGCGGGCACCGCGCGGGAGCACGGTCTGGGGCTGGTGGTGGACATCGTGCCGAACCACATGGCCATGGCCCCGCGCCACAACCACGCCCTGTGGGAGGTGCTCAGGGAGGGCCCCGAGTCGCCGTACGCGCGCTGGTTCGACATCGACTGGGAGGCCCAGGGCGGGCAGGTACTGCTGCCCGTGCTGGGCGGTCCGGTCGGCTCGGAGATCGACCATCTGAAGGTCGACGGCGACGTCCTGCGCTACTACGACCATGTGTTCCCGCTCCGCGCGGGCACCGGGGAGCTGCCGCTGCCGCAGCTCCTGGACGCGCAGTGGTACCGCCCGGTGTGGTGGCGGCTGGCCCGCACCGAGCTGAACTACCGGCGCTTCTTCAGCATCTCGGAGCTGATCGGGGTGCGCGTCGAGGACCCCGAGGTCTTCGACGCCACCCACGCGAAGACGCTGCAACTGCTGGACGAGGGCGTGGTCGACGGACTGCGCGTCGACCACCCCGACGGCCTCGCCGACCCCGACGACTACCTGCGACGGCTGCACGAGGCGACCGCCGGCCGCTGGACGGTCGTGGAGAAGATCCTCGCCGACGGGGAGCACCTGCCGGCCTCCTGGCCGGTCGCGGGCACCACCGGCTACGACGCCCTCCGACACATCGACGGATTGTTCAACGATCCGGCGGGGGCGGGTGAACTCCTGGGCCAGTACCGGAGGTTCGCGGCCCCGCAGACGGACCGGGGCGGGCAGTGGGAGGCGACGGTACGGCGGGCGGCCTACAAGGTGATCACCCACGAACTGGTCGCCGAGACGGACCGGTTGACCCGGGTCGCGGCCCGGCTCTGCTCCACCTCGCCGGACCCGGCGCTCCGCGACCGGGCGCCCTGGGCGCTGCGCGCCGCGCTGGTGGAGCTCCTGGTACGCATGGAGGTCTACCGGCCCTACACCTCGGGCGACACCGCCGCCGTCGTCACCGAGGAGGCGGCGGCCGAGGCCCGGCAGGCGTTCGTCGTCGCGGAGGAGGCGGGCGCCGTAGACGTCGTACGGGATCTGCTGCTGGGGCGGTACGGGGACGGGCCCGGGCAGGTCGAGTTCCGCACCCGCTTCGCACAGACCTCGTCCGCGCTCCGGGCTAAGTCCGTGGAGGACACGGCGTTCTACCGCTATGTGCCGCTGCTGTCGGCGACCGAGGTGGGCGGGAACCCGGGCAGCCCCGCCGTGTCCCCGGAGGACTTCCACGCGTACTGCGCGCGCGTGCAGCGCGACTGGCCGGCCATGGGCACCGTGCTGTCGACCCACGACACCAAGCGCAGTGCCGATGTACGGGCCGCGCTGGCCGTGCTCACCGAGGTGCCGGAGCGCTGGGCGGACGTGCTGGCCGAGGTGACCCGCACCGGCGAGGGCGTGCCGGACGCCCAACTGGCGTGGGCCGCCTGGCAGACGGTGTTCGGCCTCGGCCCGGCGGAGCCGGGGCGCGTCCAGGAGGCCCTGCTGAAGCATGTGCGCGAGGCGGGCCTGTACACGAGCTGGACGGAGCAGGAGCCGCCGTACGAGGAGGCGGTGGCGGCGTTCGTCGCGGCGGGCCCGTGCGGGGCGCCAGGCGAGCACGTGGCCGCCTTCCGCGCGGAGGTGGAACCGCACATCCGGGCGAACCTGCTGGGCGCCGCGCTGCTGCATCTGACGATGCCGGGCGTACCGGACCTCTACCAGGGCACGGAGGCCGAGTACCGCGCCCTGGTCGACCCCGACAACCGCCGTCCCGTGCCGTTCCCGCCCCCGGACCCGGGCGACAAGGGCGCGTTGACGGCCGCCGCGCTGCGGCTGCGGGCCCGTCGCCCCGAGGCCTTCGGCGACGCGGCGACGTACACGCCGCTCACGGCGGAGGGCCCGGCCGCGGCTCACTGCGTGGCGTTCGCGCGCTCGGGGGCCGCGGTCACGGCCGTGACCCGGCTGTCCTCGCGGCTCGCGGCGGCGGGCGGCTGGCGCGACACGTCCGTCGCGCTGCCTCCGGGCCGGTGGGTCGATGTGCTATCTCCGGAACGGGAGTTCACGGGGCACGCACGCGTGGCGGAGCTTTTCGGGGCGTCGCCGGTGGTGCTGCTGGAGGTCGCCGGCTAGGTGCGCACCCTGAGGGTCCGGGGTGAACGACGGACCAGGTCGTCGGCGAGGTGCCGGTCGCCCGGTGCGCGGCGCAGGCCGGGCAGGGCGGTCAGGAGGGCGCGCAGGCCGTGTTCGGCCGTGAGACGGGCCAGGAGGGCGTCGGGGCCGGCGTCGTGGACGAGCGGTCCGGGGTCGGGGCGGAACGCGTCGTAGCGGTCGGGGTCGGTGAAGCGGTCCGGGTCGCGGCCTGCCGAGCCGAGGAGGCAGGCGACGGTGGCCCCGGCGGGAATCGCGCCGACGGGCTGGACGGCACGGCGCAGCACGACGTGCAGCGGTGGATCGCGGCGCAGGGACTCCGCCCAGGCGCCGGCCGTGAGCGCGGGGCGGGCGCGGAGCACCTCCAACTGGCGTGGACTGTCGAGGAGGTTCGCGAGGAACGACGCGAGCGCCCGCGCGGTGCCCTCGCCCGCCGCGTCGAGCAGCATGGCCACCAGCCGTGTGACGGTCGCGTCGGACAACGGGCCGTCGGCGGTCCGCGCGGTGCACAGGACGGACAGCAGGTCACGGCCCGGATGGGCGCGGCGGCGGGCCGACAACGGGCGCAGGAAGGCGGCCAGTTCGGCGCGACCGCCCCCGGGAGGGCCGAGTCCCGTCCGGCACCAGCGGTGGACCCGCGCGGTGTCCTCGTAGGGCAGTCCGAGCGCGGCCACGGCCGTGGCGGTGGGCAGCCAGTCGCAGAACTCGGCCACCAGATCGACCTCTTCACGCGCGGCCAGCCGACGGGCGAGGACATGGGCACCGCGCTCCACGGCGGCGGTCAGGGCGGCCAGCGCGGGCCCGCGCAGCGCCCGGTCGAGAAGCCGGCCCATCTCGGGTGGTGCCGCAGGTCCTTCCTCGGGCACGGGGACGAGCCGGGGATCGGCGAGCGCGGCGCGGACATCGCCATAGCGGCTGACGAGCCAGGCGCCGAACGGCTCGTCGTACACGAGCGGATAGTGAGTGCGGAGGGTGCGGTAGAGCGGATACGGGTCCCGTACGGCCATCCGCAGGCTCGGCGGGCGGGGTGGACGGGCCGGGGTCCCCGCGACCCGCGTGACGGGCACGTCCGTGAGACACAGCACCGCCGTCCGCTCCCGGGGTCGTCGCTCCGCCCCGCGCCGTGGCGGCGCGCGGCCGGTCGTCCGCGGCATGGGCACGCGCGGCTGCCCCCAGCGGACCATCGCATCGCGCGGGCCGCAGCCCCCGCACGGCCGTCCGGGTGAAGCGGCCGTCCCGCCGCCCCACGGCGTACGCCGACCCGCCGCACGCCGTAGGACCGTCCCGGCCACCGGCTCGCACCCGCGTGCGATCCCGGGGCGCGGGCCGAGCGGCGGGCGTGCGGAGTCGCAGCGGCGGCGTCGGTGTGCTCGGGGCGGGGGTGCACGCGCGTGCACGGTGTCGCCGTCACGGACAGTGAGCACCGGGTGCCCGCGAAACCCCCTGGAAATCCCGGCCCCCCCTGCTGGCACCAACTCGCTTACCGGCTGTCGGTAAATGCGCCTGGGCGCCCCCGGTAGCCTCCCCCATGGTCTTCTTGACAGTTCACAGAGGCCGTGGGGTACTGCGGGGGCGAAGCCGGGGCTGACTAGTCGGGGGTGAGTCTCCTGCCGGAGTTGCGATACCTCAGTGTGACCGAAATGGTCTCCTCAGCAAGGGCGTTGGCCGCACACCGGCCCGCCCTGTGCGCCCTGAGGCAGGTGGGCGTCTCCCGCGCGGGCAGACCACTCCATCTGCTGTCCGTGGGGCACGCCCGGCGCGCCGTCCTGGTGGTCGCGGGCGCCCACGCCAACGAGCCGACCGGTGGCTCCACCCTCCTCGCCCTCGCCGAACGGGTCGTCGGTGAACGGGAGTTGCGGTCGGACACCTCCTGGCACTTCCTGCTCTGCGCCGACCCGGACGGGGCGAGCCTGCATGTCACCCCGGCGCCGCGCAGCCTGTTCGACTACCACCTCGGTTTCTACCGGCCGGCCGGTCCCGAACAGCCGGAGTGGTCGCCCTCGGTGCTGCCGCCCGACCGGTTGCCGCCCGAGACCCGTGCCCTGACCCGGGTGATCGACGAGCTGCGGCCCTACCTCCAGGTGACCCTGCACGGCACCGATCTGGGCGGTAGCTGGGTGCAGTTGACGAAGGACATACCGGGTCTCGCCGAGCCGTTCGCCAAGTCGGCGGCGGAGCTGCACATCCCGGTGGAGACGGGCGCCTCGGACGCGGCGGGCTGGCCCGCCTCGGGGCCCGGCGTGCATGTGATGCCGGCGCCCGGCTCGGACGTGGCGTACCCGAGCATGCCGGACGACGCACGGAACAGCACCTGGTACCACGCCCATCGGTACGGCGGTCTGACCGCGGTCGTGGAGGTGCCGATGTGGGCCAGCGACCTGGTGGACGACCCGGCCCCGCATCCCGCCCCGGCGGCGGCGATACGGCGGCTGGCGCGCCGGCTGCTGCGGGACACGCGGGAGGTGGAGCGGGTGCTGGCCGAAGCCCTGCCGCGGCTCCAGGGCGCCGACGGGCCACTGCTGCGGGCCGCCCGGTGGGCGCTGGAACTGGTGCCCGGCCTCGCCGCGGACTGGATGCACACCCCGCCGGCCGACACCACGATGGCGTACGTCGGCAGCGTGGACGCGTTCGGGCGCCGGCTGCCGTTACGGGCCGCCGCGATGCTGCTGCGGGTCCTGCGGGAGAGCGACGACCGTGCGGCACCGCTGCTCGAACACCTCGTCGCGCACTGGAGCGACGCCTTCGAGGAACGCTTCCGGGCCCGCTGGGTGCCGCTGGAGCACCAGGTCGAGCATCAGTCCCGCACGGTCGTGGCGGCGGCGCTGCACGCGCGCGAGGAGACGGGGGGAATCGCCGACGCCCCACACGCGCGTGCCCGACGCTCGGCCTGATCCCGGCCGCGCCCGATCAGGTGTCCAGCGCGAAGACGTCTCCGGTCCGCGCCGCCATGGAGCAGCGGTTCGAGAAGGTCCTCGTGTAGTCGACCTGGTGCCCTTTCCACTCCCCGTGCGCGTGGGCGGTCACCGGGGCGTAGATCATCGGGCAGAAGACGCTGTCGGCCGGGATGGCTTCGATGTCCCCGTCCGCGGCGCCCAGTTCGGCACAGGCCTCGGCCGCGCGGGCGTGGCCCTGGGGCGGGTCGCACAGGAGCAGGGTCCCGCGCGTGTCACTGGACCGGCTGTCGCCGCGGGTGACGGTGAGGTAGAGCCAGTCCCCGTGGAGGCCGTGCCGGGCCACCGCGTGGGCCGGCGCCTGACCGGCGCCGAGGAGCAGCACCGCGGTGAGCAGCGCGCCTCGGAGCACGGTCGCCTTCTTCTTGAAGATGTACGTCATTCCCGGTGCATCGGCACCGCGGTCTCCGTACCCCAGCCCGGCTCACCCGAACGGGAGCGTACGGGCGCGTACCGCCGGGCCAGTTCGAACGCGCTGAGCACCACGCGCGACTGGTACTCGACCTGGCGCGCGACCGAGATCCAGCGCGCCCCGCAGCCGTCCCGGTAGTCGGCGCACCACTCGTCGATCAGCCGGTCCAACTCCGGCAGCACACCGGCCGGATCATGCCCGGAGGCGACCACGACCTGATACAGCAGCCCGGCCGTCCGCAACGCCAGCCGCCGCCCCGCGATGCGCAGGGCGGCCAGATGAGCGGTGTTGAGCGGCGGCAGCGGGCGGGCACCGCCGGTGTCGACATCGGGGTCCCACGCGTCGGCGAGCCCGGGACACACCAGTAAATAGTCGTCCACGGGCGCGAGCAGCCGCGCGACATCGGACACGGCACCCGCGGCGCCCGGTGCGGCCAGTGCTGCCCCTGGACCTCCCGCTCCGAAGGGGCTTCCCCCGGATGCCGCCGCCGTGTCGGCGGCGGGTCTGGGGCGGGCGTCTCCCGGGCCGGGGTGTGGTCCCGGCTCTGGGGCGCCCGTTACGTACGGCCGTATGCGCGCCAGGAGTTGTTCCAGGATGCGGGTGTCGTGGCGCAGGGTGTGGCTCACGGTGCGCAGGATCGATTCCGCGTCGATGGGCGGGGTGGCGTCCTCGACGGCGGCCACGCCCCACATGGGTGCTTCCACGACCGCGGTGACCGTGCCGTGCCGGTGCGGGTGGTACCAGGTCGATTCGACGGCGGCCTCGGTGATGGCCGCGGCGAGGTCGCCGATGCGCGGTGGCGGGATGCGGTAGACGGCGGGGCCGAGGCTCGGCCAGTACAGGGTGTCGTAGGGCCCGAGTTCGCGCGGGACCGCGAGGCGGGTCGCGGTGTGGGCGACGCGGCGGGCGAGGCCGGGGAGGTCGCGGGTGAGCTCGACGAAGCCGCCGCCCACGTCGACGCCGTGGAGCGAGCACTGGAGGAACGGCCGGAGTTCGTCCTGCACCTCCAACAGGGCGCGCGTCTCCGGGAGTCGGGCTCCGGCCGCGCCGTCCGGCAGCCACTCGGGCTGTTCCAGGAACCCGGGCCGGAAGAAGTTCCGGAAGTAGCGGCCGAGGCTGTAGGGACCGGACAGCCAGCCCTCGTTGCGGCGCGAGCCATCGGGGTCGAGGCACAACAGCACGTTCCAGGTGGCGTCGGCGCCCTCGCTCAACCTGGGGTCGGCGAGGACCCGTTCGGCCAGCCGCAGCACCGTCGCGCCGCCCACGGGCTCGTTGGCGTGCGGTCCGGCGACCACGAGGGCCTGGCGGGAGCCGTGGCCCACGGAGAGCAGCCACAGGGGCGTACCGGCACGGGAGGTGCCGACGCGGCGCAGCCGGGCGTCCCGGGGGTGGCGGGCGACGAGCGCGGCGGCCTGGGCGCCCAACTCGTCCACGGACGGGTAGCGGAGGAGTGGCGGCAGGGCACACCTCCACGAAGTGGTGCCGTCGATTCACCTGGTGTGCATGGTGTACGCACAGTCAGTCACGGCACGGAGGGTACGTCAACACCGCCGTAGGCAAAGGGATTTGGAGCACACTCAGGGCCACCACATGGGGTAATGCCCAGGCCAGAGGTCAGGTGGGGCTGTGTGCGCGGTCAGTTCACGGCGAGCCGGAACGCCATCCGCCCGAAGCCGATCTGATCGCCCTCGCGGACGACGGCCGCTCCGATCACCCGGCGGCCGTTGACCGTCGTGCCGTTGGTCGAACCGAGGTCGCGCAGCACCCACATGCCGCCCTGGCGGCTGAGTTCGGCGTGCACCCGGGACACCGTCTCGTGGGTCAGGCGCAGCCCGTTGGCGGGGTCGCGGCCGATGCGCAGCGGGTGGCCGTTGCCCGGGTGGGGCAGCAGCAGCTTGGGGAGCCGCTCGGCCTGCCAGGCCCTGCGCAGCCGTACCGTGAACCCGGAGACGGCCTCCACGGTGCCGAACAGGGCGCGCGAGAGGCGGCTTTCGGTGGGCAGGTCGGCGGTGAGCGCGACGAGTTCCTCGGACCGGCGGGCGGCGAGCGCCAGTTCCATGCGCCGGATGAACGTGTCGTGGGAGAGCCGTCCCATCGCGACGCCGTCGTGGAGCACCTTGAGCGCCTTGTCGCGCTCCGCGTCGGACAGCCGCGCGGGGTACGTGTGGAACTCGAAGGACGACGTCACGCTCGTGATTGTCGGGCAGTGAACCCCGGGTGTCCAGAAGACGCGGAAACGGCACGCACGTGCGTGAAGATGACGACACCTGCGCCAAAGGGGTGGATTCAAAAGCGGATTGATCTCGTTTGAAGCACGATGGACGGGCTACATCCCGGTGAGCAGACGAAGGGGAACCGTCCGTGCAGTTCGAGGTGTGGGCACCAGAGGCAGACCGTGTGACGCTCCATCGCGAGGGCTCCACGCGCGCGTTGGAACGCGATCCCGAGCGCGTGGGGTGGTGGAGCGGGGAGGCGGAGGCGGGCGACGGCACGCGGTACGGGTTCGCGGTGGACGACGGCCCGCCCCTGCCCGATCCGCGCTCGCGCCGCCAGCCGGACGGCCCGGACGGGCTGAGCGCGGTCGTCGACCACGAGGGGTACGCGTGGCGTACGGCGGAGTGGCCGGGGCGCCCGCTGCCGGGCGCGGTGCTCTACGAGTTGCACATCGGCACGTACACACCCGAGGGCACCCTCGACGCGGCGGCCGACCGGCTCGGCCATCTCGTCGAACTGGGCATCACCCACGTCGAGTTGATGCCCCTGTGTCCGTTCCCCGGCCGGCACGGCTGGGGATACGAGGGCGTCTCGCTGTGGGCCGTCCACGAGCCCTACGGCGGCCCCGAGGGACTCAAGCGGTTCGTCGACCGGGCGCACGAACTGGGCCTGGGCGTCGTGCTCGACGTGGTGCACAACCACCTCGGCCCGTCCGGGAATTACCTGCCCGTGTTCGGCCCCTACTTCACGGACTCGCACCAGACCCCCTGGGGCAGCGCAGTCAACCTGGACGCGCCCGGCTCGGACGAGGTGCGCGCCTTCCTCCTGGGCAGCGCGCTGGCCTGGCTGCGCGACTACCGGATCGACGGGCTGCGGCTGGACGCGGTGCACGCGCTGAAGGACACGCGCGCGTGCCACTTCCTCGAGGAACTGTCCGCCGCCGTCGACACATTGGCCACCGAGACGGGCCGGCCGCTCTTCCTCATCGCCGAGTCCGACCTGAACGACCCGCGCCTGGTCACCCCCCGCGCGGAGGGCGGCCTGGGCCTGCACGCTCAGTGGAACGACGACTTCCACCATGCCCTGCACACCGCGCTGACCGGTGAGTCCCAGGGCTACTACGCGGACTTCGCACGGGCCCCGCTGGCGGCGGTCGCCAAGACACTCACGGACGGCTTCTTCCACGACGGCACCTATTCGAGCTTCCGGGACCGTCACCACGGCCGCCGGCTGGACCGCACGCGGGTGGCCGCCCACCGGCTGCTCGGCTACAGCCAGACCCACGACCAGATCGGCAACCGCGCCCAGGGGGACCGCCTTTCGGCCTCCCTCTCCCCCGGGCTGCTGGCCTGCGCCGCCGCGCTGACACTGACCGGGCCCTTCACACCGATGCTGTTCATGGGCGAGGAGTGGGCGGCGGGCACGCCCTGGCAGTTCTTCACCGACCACACCGATCCGGAGCTCGCGGAGGCCGTACGGCGGGGCAGGCGGCGGGAGTTCGCGCCGCACGGCTGGGCCGAGGAGGACGTACCCGACCCGCAGGACCCGGCGACCCGCGACCGCTCCTGCCTGGACTGGTCGGAGCCGGAGAGCGAGCCCCACGCGCGGGTGCTGGCCTGGTACCGCCGTCTCATCGCCCTCCGGCACGAGCAGCCCGACCTCACGGACCCCGACCTCACCGACACCAAGGTCGCCTACGACGAGGACGCCCGCTGGCTCGCCCTCCGGCGCGGGGACGTACGGGTCGCCGTCAACCTCGGCAAGGAACCGGCCGCGATCCCCCTCGGCACCCGGCCGGCGCAGGTACTGGCCGCGTGGGAGCCCGTGGAGGCGCCGGGGGCGGACGGGTTGCTGCGACTGCCCGGGGAGTCGTGCGTGGTGCTGGCCCAGGCGTAAACGCTCGCGCAAGCCTTTGCGCAAGCGCTTACGCGCTACAACTCCCCGTCCCCGTCCCGCAGTTCCGTCACCCGTTCCAACAGGATCGCCTCCCAGGTGCGCCGCAGTTGGGTCCTGAGGAGCGGAAGGGGGCCGGTGTCGGGGCCTCCGAGCCGGCCGGCCAGGCGGACGACGGTGTCGCAGCGGGCGAGCCAGAGGCCGCGCAGACAGGGGCGGGCGCCGTAGCCGGCGAGGGTGGCGGCCCGTACGGCGGCGGGCGAACCGACGGCCAGCGCGAGCCCGGCGATGTCCTCGGCGGGGTCGCCGAGGACCGCGTCGCTCCAGTCCAGGACGCCGCGCACCCGGCCGTCGGCGCTCACCACGAGATGTCCGCCCTTGAGGCCGTGGTGGACGAGGACCGCGGTGCCGGGCTGCGCGGCGAGTTGGAGCGCGCCGGGCTGGGTGAGCTGCTGGAGGCGTGCGGCGTCGAACTCGTCGGCGGCGGCCAGCCGCCCGGCGGCCTGCTCGGCGGCGCGGCGCAGTGCCTCCAGGGAGCGCGGTGCGGTGCGCGGGACGCCCAGCGCCTCGGCCTGCCGGGCGGGCACCTCGCGCAGTCCGGTGAGCAGCCCGGCGAGGTCGGCCTCACCGACGGCGGAGACGTCCTGGTCCTCGCCGGACCGGCCGGGCACCAAGGTGTCGAGCGTGTAGGTGAGCCCTGGTGCCCAGTCGCCGTGCGCGACGCTCGTCGGTACCGCGACGGGGACGTAGGGCCGTACGAGATCGCGCAGGCGCAGTTCGCGGCGCTGCCGCAGGGCGGCCTCGTGGTTCGGGGCGAGGCGCAGCACATGGCGGGCGCCGACCCACCAGGTGGAGTGCTCGCCGCCCTCGGCGGCGGGCCGGATGTCGAGTCCGGCGCCGTCGGTCGCACCGTCCTTGAGCAGGGATCGGACCAGCCGTCGGACGGTGTCCTCGGTGGGTGTCGGTGCCTGGTTCATGGTCGCGCCGCTGCCGTTCGGGGTGTCGGGGCTCCTGGTCGTCGTCAGTCCACCAGGGCCATCTCGCGGGCCGTGTTGTTGAGCCGCCGGCCGCCTGCCCCGGTCACCGTGACGATGTCCTCGATGCGTACCCCGAAGCGGCCGGGCAGATAGATGCCGGGCTCCACGGAGAAGCACATCCCGGGTACGAGGGGCTGTTCCTCGCCCTCGATCATGTACGGCGGCTCGTGGGTGGTGACGCCGATGCCGTGGCCGGTGCGGTGGATGAAGTAGGGGCCGTATCCGGCGGCGTCGATGACCGCGCGGGCGGCCCGGTCGACCTCCTGGCAGGCGACTCCGGGGCGCACCGCGCGGAAACCGGCCTCCTGGGCCTCGCGGACGAGGTCGTGGACGCGCTGTTCCTCGTCGCCGGGTTCGCCGACGTGGACCGTGCGCGAGGTGTCGGAGCCGTAGCCGTCCTTGAGGCCGCCGAAGTCGAGGACGATCATGTCCCCCTGCCGGATGACCCGGTCGCCGACCTCGTGGTGCGGGTTGGCGCCGTTGGGGCCCGAGGCGACGATCGTGAAGTCGACCTGGGAGTGGCCGAACCGGCGGAGCAGATCGGCCAGATCGGCGCCGACGTCGGACTCGCGGCGGCCGGCGAAGGGAACCTTCCGGATCTCCTCGTACGCCGCGTCAGCGGCCGCTCCGGCGGCCGCCATGAGGTCCAGTTCCGCCGCGTCCTTGACGGCTCGCAGCATCGGCAGCGCGGTGGTGAGGGAGGCGTAGGTGGTGTCGGGCAGCGTCTTCTGGAGGCCCAGCAGATGCATCGCCCAGGCGTTGTCGCTGATGCCGAAGCGGCCCGTGGCGTCGAGCAGGGCGGCGGTGGCGGCGTAGGGGTCCTTGCCGTCGGTCCAGTCGCGCAGGGTGAGGGCGTCGGCTCCGGGTGCCTTGGCCGCGTCGGGGGCCTCCAGGGTGGGCACGACGAGGACCGGGGAGCGTCCGGGCGTCAGGACGAGCACGGTGAGCCGTTCGGTGATCGCGGTGGGCGCGTAGCCGGTGAGCCACACGAGGTCCGGCCCCGGAGCGATCAGCAGTCCCGCGAGACCGGCGTCGGCGGCGGCCCGCGCGGCGCGGTCCATACGGGCCCGGTAGTCGGCGGCGGTGAAGGGCGCGGGCGTGCTACCGGTCATGCAGGCCTCCGGGAACGGGCGAAAGGTGGCTACGGGCAGCATCCTGCCCGTACCCGGAGGGCCACGCGAGCCGATCGTCGGCACTTCCGGCCCAGGACTCGGTCAAGACGTCAGCTCTCCAGGGCCATGCGGGCCCCCAGGAGCAGCAGCACCCCACCGGAGACCTGCTCCAGGCGCCGGCGCACACCGGCCCGGGACAGCACGTTCTTGAGCCGGCCGACGAACCATACGTACAGCCCGTAGTAGCCCACTTCGTAGACCGCCCACAGCGCGGCGAGCCCGATCATGGCGGGCAGGTGCGGGGCGCCCTCGGGTACGAACTGCGGGAGGAAGGACATCGCGAAGATCGCCGCCTTCGGGTTGGCGAGATTGAGCAGCAGTCCTCCTCTGTAGGAGGCCCAGCCGCCGCGTTCGGGACTGTCCCAGCCGTCGTCCCCGGCCCCCTCCCGGGTGCGGCGCGCGTGGCGCAGCGTCTGGATGCCGAAGCCGACCAGGACGATCGCGCCGACGATCCGTGTGACGTCGTAGGCCACCTCGGAGGCGGTCAGCAGGGCGGTCAGGCCGAAGGCCGCGACGACGCCCCAGACGAAGACGCCGGTCTCGTTGCCGAGCACCGTGAGGAAGCCCGAACGGCGGCTGCGCAGCGACTGCTTGATGATCAGCACGGTGCTCGGGCCGGGTGAGGCCGCGATGAGGGTGCAGGCGCCGACGAAGGCGAGAAGGGTGCTCAACATGGGGCCATCGTGACCCCGGCCGGGGCGGCGGGACCAGTGCTTTTCCCGGCTCCCGCGCTGCCCGTGCGCTTCATGGCCCACGTGCTCGTCATACGACGAAGCCGGGGACCAGGGTGAACTGCTGGAAGCCGCCGCTGTGGTGGCGCACCGTGACGGTGACCTCCTCCCCGGGGTGGGCCCGGGTGACGGCACGCGCGAGGTCGGCCGCCGAGTCGACACGGGTGGAGCCGAACGTGAGCAGCACGTCGCCGCGGACCAGGCCCGCCGTGAAGCCGGGGCCGGGGACGTGGACGCCGACGACCAGGGCACCCGCCTTATCGGCGTCCACGGCCTCCACACCGAGCGTGGCGGCGGCGGTCGTGGACGACGACGGGGTGGGGCTCGCCGAGGGCGCGTGCGGAGCGGCGGTGTGCGCCGGTTTCCGGGCCGCCTGGCGCTGCATCTCGGCGAGCCTGCTCATACCGATCACCGTGGCGCCGACGGTGCCGAGCCCGACCCCCGACAGGACCAGCACCGTCCCGACGAACAGGCTGAACAGCAGGGTCATGAGCCGTCGGCCGCGGCGACGCGCGGCGTGCGGGCGCCGGGCGACGACGGGCCTGGTGCCGTCGCCGGGGTCCTGGCCGGGCATCGGCTTGGGACGCAACGCAGTCTGTTCCATGGATCGCCTCCGCCAGATGCTCTACCCGGCGCACCGGCGCCCGACGTGCCACGAACGAGTGAGACTGACCGACGGTCAGGAACGGGAAGGGACGGGTCTCGTAGAGGCGTCGCACGCGCGCGTGGCGCTCGCACCGGTCCCCTCACCCTCGCTCGACCAGCCGCCCCACCAACCGTGCCGCCGCCCCTCGCGGAGCGCCCCCGTGCAGCAGTTCCGTGCGGTGCAGGACGCGTGGTTCGGTGAGCGGGACGGCGACCGCGCCCGCCACCCCGGTGGCCGCCGAGCGGGGCAGCAGGGTCAGGCCGTGGCCCGCGGCGGCGAGGGCCGTGAGAACGCGGACGTCGGTGCCGTCGTAGCGGAGGGCCGGACGGAAAGCGCCGCCCCCGTTCGCGGCGCGGAGTCGCGCGAGGGGCACGCCCGTGTCGGGGGCGTCGAGCCAGCGGGCGGCGGCGAGGTCGCCGAGGCGCAGGGCGGTGCGGCCGGCCAGCGGATGGCTGTCGGGGAGCAGGACGCAGACGGGTTCCTCGGCGACACCGTGGGTGGTCAGCGGGGCCACGTCGGGCAGCCGCAGCGGGTCGTTGGGGGCCGCGATCCCGTCGACCAGGCCCAGGTCCGCGGTGCCGGTGGCCACGGCGGCCGGGATCTCGTCGCGGGCGAGCACCCGCAGAGCGACACCCGCGCGCGGGAGGGCGGCCAGGACACGTGGCCCCAGGGCGGTCGGCGCGACGGCGAGGGTCAGTCCGCGCTCGGGTGCGGCGGCCATCCGGACGACGTCCGCGCGGGCCGCGTCCAGGCGCAGCAGCAGTGGACCCGCGTGTTCGAGGAGCCGCTCGCCCGCCGCCGTGGGCACGACGGGGCGGCGGGTGAGCAGCGGGGCGCCGAGGTCCTGTTCCAGGGCGGCGATGTGCTGGGACACCGCGGACTGGGTGTACCCCAACTCCCGCGCGGCCTCCGAGAAGGAGGCGAGCCGGGCCACGGTGACGTACGTACGCAGGAGGTGCGGGTCCATGCGGGACAGGATGCCGCACCACATCAGTACCGCTTATCAGTTCCGCTTATCGAGGGTGCAGGAATCATCGTTGGACGTGAACCCCGGGCCGCACCCAGCATGGCGGACATGACGAACCTCGCAGCTCGGCCCGCCCGTATCGCCCTGGTCGGCGACCGCTCCACCAACGTCGTCTCGCACACCCGCCTTCCGCTCATCCTGGACTCCCTGGCCGAACGCGACCGGCTCCTCCTGGACGCCTACTGGATCCCTTCCGAGGATGCCGAGGCCGAGGACGCGGTGCGCGGGTTCGACGCCGTGTGGGTGCTGCCGGGCAGCCCCTACCGCAGCGAGGCCGGGGTGCTGTCCGCGATCCGCACCGCGCGCGTGGAGGGCATCCCGTTCCTCGGCACCTGCGGCGGTTTTCAGCACGCGCTCCTGGAGTACGCCCGTGACGTGTGCGGGCTGACCCATGTCGCGCACGCCGAGAACGACCCCGCCGCCGAGGACCTCCTCATCGAACCGCTGGCCTGCTCCCTCGCCGGCCACGAGGCCGGGGTCACGATCGAGCCCGGCTCGCTCGCCGAGTCCGTGATCGGCGCCGAGCACACGGTCGAGCGCTACTTCTGCTCCTACGGCCCGACCCGTCACCTCGACACCCTGCGCGAACACGGCCTGCGCTTCTCCGGGCACGACGAGGACGGTCACGTCCGGATCGTCGAACTGCCCGGCCACCCCTTCTTCCTGGCCACCCTGTTCCAGCCCGAGCTGTCCGGCGACGGCTCCCGCCCGCACCCGGTGGTCCGCGCGCTGGCCCGGGCGGCGGTGGAGCACGCCTCGCGGGACGAGCGGCGGATGGCGGAAGCGGCCGTCTGACCCCCGGCCCGTCCCGCCGTCCGAGCCCGTTGTCAGTGGCGGCTGTTACGTTCTGTGACATGACCGATCACGTCCTGCGGCTGCTTCGTCAGCACGCCCACCTGGCCGAACTGGCCGCGTTCCCCTTCGACTTCGACCTGCGCCGGGCGGAGCACGGGGAGCCGGTCCGGCTGGCGTCGGGCGGTCCGCTGCGGCCTGTCGCGGGTGATGACACGGGCGGTACGTACTTCGTGTGCGCGGACGGCTCCGTGCTGTACGCCGACTCCGAGGGCTCGGCCGGGATCATCGGCTCCAGTGTCGACGAGGCGCTGGAGATCGTGATCGGTCTGCCGGGCTGGCGCGACCATCTGGACCTGTCCCCGTCCGACGGCCCGGAGAAGATCCTGGCCCGGGTCACAGAGACGGAGGACGAGTTCCGCGAGGACTACGGCATCGACGAGGCGCGGCCCGAACTCCGCGCCGCCCTGGGCCTGTCCGAGCGCTCACCGGTCGAGCTGATCGGCATGCTGCACGCGGCCCTGCTGCGCACCGAGCCCGACTTCCTGCTCCTCAACGCGGAGGAGGGCTGCGCCTACCACCTCCTCGACCGGCATCCCCGTCCCCCGTTGTGGGAGCAGGTGCTCGCCCGGGGGCGGGCGGATCTGGCGGCGCTGCGGGCGGGCGACCGAACGGTGTGGGACGCGACAGCGGAGGATCCCGTACGGCGTCGACTCGCGCTGCGGGCCACGCAGTTCGACCGCGCGGACGGCGATCTGGAGTTGCTGCGGCATCTGCTGCACTACGAGTCGGCGGCGGGCCTGACGGACGAACTGCGGCTCGCCGCCCTGCTGGTGGGGCTGCGCGGGCGCGCCGAGGATCTGCGCCCTGTGTACGCGCTGCGGGAGAGGGACTTCGACGCCGCGTGCGGGCTGAGCGACATGCCGGGGCCGGACGCGGACGGAGCCGCCCTGCGGGAGTGGGCCGAGGAGCTGGACGACTCGCTCTTCGGCACGGACCCCGCGGACGAACCCCTGTGCACCTGGACCGAGTTGGCGGCCGACCAGGGGCTCACCGAGGTGGCACGGACGGCCCTGATCCGTCGGCTGGACGCGATCGAGATGGACCAGGGGCTGCTGCGCCACCCGGGCGCACCGAAGAAGCCGGGGAAGCTCGACCCGTCTCCCCTGGGGGCGCTGGCCCAGGATTTCGAGCGGTTGGGCGACCGCGTCCAGGCGCTGCGCGCCCAGCGCCTCTACACCGCCCTCCAGGACACGGAGTGGGACCGCGTCTCGGCCCGGCTGACCCAGGCCCGCCTGGAGCGGGAGACGGGCCAACTCCCGCAAGCCGGAAACACGTTGGCCGCCCTCCGGGACATCCTCGACTCACCCGCCGACGACTCCCTGCGGCACTTGCACAGAGTCAACCTCGGCCGGTTCATAGCCGAGGAGCACTACGACCTGACCCGCGCCCTGGCCGACGCGGACCTCCCGGAGGAGGCCCGCGCGACCCTGGCCGCCGCCGACGAGATACGCGGCAGGCTCTCGGGGGCCGCCGCGACGGCCGTACGGGAGCGTGCCGAGGACGTGGCGGAGCGGGTCCGGGACCAGAGGGATCTCGTTTGACGGATCGTCAGGCGAAAGGCAGTGCCGGGGCCCGGTCCGGGAGGAAGCCGTGCGAACGGCGGGCCAGGTACTCGGGCTTGTAGCGGTCGACCGCCCGGTGCCAGTTCAGGATGCCCGCCATCCAGTGCTGGAGGTCGGTCACATAGCCCCGCATGATCTCGCGCGCCTCGTCCGAGAGGTCGAAGTCGTCGTAGACGACGGGCAGTTCGTTCGCGGCGACGTGTTCGAACTGGCGCATGCGCTGGGTCATCAGGTCGTGGACGACGCCGAGCGCGGTCGGGTAGGCGATGCCGAAGAAGTTCTGGACGACAAGGATGGCGTTGTGGGCCTCACCCTCGTACTCGATCTCCTTCTGGTAGGAGAAGACGTCGTTGAGGAGACAGGCGTAGTCGATGGCCGCGTTCTCCAGGGAGCGGACGGGGCCGGTGCGGTAGACCTCGGGCGGGACCTTCGGGCCGTGGCCCATGCGGCACATGCTGAGGGTGAGGTCGGAGCCGAAGGTGGCGCGGCGCATCTCCAGGTAGTCGACCGGGTCGGGGACGCGGTGCTGGATCTGGTTGCCCAGCTCCCAGATCCAGCTCTCGGTCATCGTGTTGACCGCGTCCTTCAGGGTGCGCCGGTCGGCCACGGGCATCTCGGCGGTGGTGAGGGCCCAGAGGTCGATGAGTCCGCGTTCCATGCCGTTGGCCGGTACGAGGACCGCCGGGCCCTCGATGGGCATGCAGTCCGAGAGGCGGGCCGTGGTGACGCGGGCTGCGGCGAGGTCGCCGCGGATGCCGTAGACGAGGGGGTAGTAGTCGTCGCCGTAGGTGCCCCAGGCGAGCCAGCGCGAGCTGAGGTCGAGGGCCTTCTCGGTGGCGTCCGGGTCGATGCCGGCGGAGCAGAGCGGGAGGTCGGCGGCGGCGAGTTTCTCCTCGTCCCAGACGCCCTCCTCGAGCATGCCCATGGCGTGCGTCCAGTCGACGAGGCGGAGGCGGGCGCCGTCCAGGTGCGGGCTCAGCTCGACTTCGAACGGCATGTAGAAGTCGGGGAGTTGGGAGGGACCGACCTTCTGGAAGGGGACGTGGGTGTAGGCGCGCAGCCGTTCGGCGCCGGCCGAGGCGAGCAGGGCGCCGATGTCGGCGGCGGAGGTGCCGATGCCGGTCGGTCCGTTCAACGGCGAGTTGTCGAGGGCGCCTTCGTTCATGTAGCGGCTGGAGCGCAGGTGCCACTCGTGGCCGCCGGACTGCCAGTCCTGGAGGCCCCGGGTGTAGGCGGCGACGGCGCCGACCTCGTCCGGGGTGAGACCGTTCTCCAGGGCCACGGCGGGCACTTCGGTGAACGCGGTGTGCTCGAACTGGTGGAGCCGGGAGGTGAGGACGTCGTTGACGGTGTCGGCGGCCTCCTGGGTGGTGCAGCCGAAGAACGTCTCCAGGACGAGCACGCCATTGCTCAACTCGCCCTCCTCCTCGACCTCCCGCTGGTAGGAGAACAGGTCGTTGCGCAGGTGGACGCCGTCGGAGAAGGTCTCCATCAGCACCCGCAGCGGCCGCGATCCGGCGACGGACGCGGGCACCTCGGAGGTCGCGTACTCCACCAGCCCCGCCGACCAGGGCGCACCGCCCACCTTGCGGCGCATCTCGATGTACTCGACGGGGTTGGCGACCCGCCCCTCGTTGATGTTGGACAGCTCCCACAGGGACTCGTTGAGGAGGTGCTCGGTGGCGACGGCGAAGCGGCGGCGCCAGTCCACGGACATCGACGGCACGGTGCGCGCCCACAGGTCGGCGAGCCCGGCCTCGACCGGGTTCTCCGGCTCCGGCACCGGAGTCGCCAGGTCGAGCGGCATGAACAGCGGCAGCCGGTCCAGATAGGCCTTGCCGCCCACCCGGTCCTGGCTGCGCTTGAAGATCTCCAGGAAGTGGTCGTCGAAGAAGAACACCCACACATACCAGTCGGTGATCAGCGACAGGGCGGGCCCGTCGCAGTCGGGGTGGGTGTAGGCGCAGAGCAGGCCGTAGTCGTGCGCGTCGAGGTCGGCCTGCTCCCAGATCCCGGAGCCCTCCAGCATGCCCATCTCGCGGGCCCACACCGAGGAGTGGGCGCGGGCCTCGTCCAGATGCGGGTTGAGCCGCGCGGGATACGGCATGTAGAAGTGCGGGAGTTCGAACGGCTGGGTCATGGCCGGGCTCTACCCGTGGCCCTCAACTGCCATCCCGGGCAAGGGACATGATCACACCATCGCGTGAATCGGCGGTGAATCCATGAGTTTCGGCGGCACCTTGTGGCGTTCACCTCTACGCGCGCAGACTACGGGGGTTCACGTGCCCCCTCCCTCACCGGAGTCCCGATGAACCACTCCAGAACTTTCTCCCGCCGCGCCGCGCTCGGCTCCCTGGCCGGGACGGCGCTGGCCGCTACCGCCGCCTTCCCGGCGTCGGCGTCCGGGCGGTACGGGCGGACCGTGCGGTTCGCCACCTTCAACGCCTCGCTGAACCGGGCCACGCAGGGCGCGCTGGTCACCGATCTGTCGACGCCCGACAACGCCCAGGCGCGGAACGTCGCCGAGACGATCCAGCGGGTGAACCCCGACATCCTGCTGATCAACGAGTTCGACTACGTCGAGGGCGGCGCGGCGGTCCGCCTGTTCCTGGACAACTATCTGTCCCGAGGTCAGCGCGGCGCCCGCCCGATCCACTTCCCGCACCACTTCACCGGCCCGGTGAACACGGGCGTCCCCTCGGGCGTCGACCTCGACGGCAAGAACGGCGTGGTCACGACGCCGGGTTCGGACGCTTACGGGCAGGACGCGTTCGGCTACGGCTTCTTCCCGGGCCAGTACGGCATGGTCGTGCTCTCCAAGTTCCCGATCGACACCCGCGCGGTGCGCACCTTCCAGCACTTCCTGTGGAAGGACATGCCCGGCAACGTGATCCCGCCGGGCTACTACAGCGACGCGGCCCGCGCGATCCTCCGGCTCTCCTCCAAGAGCCACTGGGACGTGCCGATCCGCCTCGGCCACGAGACCGTCCACTTCCTGGTCTCGCATCCGACGCCGCCCACCTTCGACGGCACGGAGGACCGCAACGGCCGCCGCAACCACGACGAGATCCGGCTCTGGGCCGACTACATCGGCGGCCAGGCGCGCAGCGCCTATCTCTACGACGACAAGGGCGTCCGGGGCGGCCTCAGGCCCGGCGCGCGGTTCGTGATCGCGGGCGACCAGAACGCCGATCCGTACGACGGCGACAGCTACGACCACGCCGTACGGCAGCTCCTCGACCACCCGGCGGTCAACCTGCCGGTCAAGCCGCCCGCCAGCGCCGGCGGGGTCGAGGCCGCGAGGCTCCAGGGCGGTGCCAACGTGGGCCAGATCGGCGATCCGGCGTACGACACCGGCGACTTCGGCGACGCGGCCCCCGGCAATCTGCGCGTGGACCACGTCCTGCCGTCCAAGGGCCTGGTCCCGGGCCGCAACGGAGTGTTCTGGCCGACCTCCGACGACCCGCTGTACCGCCTGGTCGGCGACGGCACCACCGTCGTCACGTCCGACCACCGGATGGTGTGGCAGGACGTGCGGCTGGGCTAGGGCCTGACCGCACCGCGCGCCCCACCCGCGTGCGCAGCGCCACGAACTCCGGCAGTCCCCGTGTGCCCAACTGGTCGCGGGGAACGGGGAGTTCGACCGACAGATCAAGGGCGATCTTCGCGCCGGGACCGGGTGACAGAACGACGACCCGGTCGCCGACGTACACGCTTTCGTCGATGTCGTGGGTGACCAGGACGATGGTCGTGGGGTCCGTGCGGTGCACCTGCAGGAGGAGGTCCTCCAGGTCCTCGCGGGTCTGGGCGTCGAGGGAGCCGAAGGGCTCGTCCATCAGCAGCAGGGAGGGGCGGCAGACCAGGGCGCGGGCGATGGCCACCCGCTGCTGCATGCCGCCGGAGAGCTGCCAGGGGTGGCGGCGGGCGGCGCCGGTGAGGCCGACGCGGTCCAGGATGCGTTCGGCCTCGGCGCGCCGCTCGGCCCGGCCAAGGCCCTGTCGGCGCAGGGGCAGAGCGACGTTGTCGCGGACGGTGAGCCAGGGCAGCAGCGAGCGGCCGTAGTCCTGGAAGACGACAGCCAGGCGGTCGGGTACGCCGGTGACCGGCGTGTCGTCGATCGTGATCGTTCCTTCGCGTGCGGGCAGGAGTCCGGCGACAGTGCGCAGGAGTGTGGACTTGCCGCAGCCCGACGGGCCCACCACACACAGGAGTTGGCCGTCCGGCACGGTGAGGCTGATGTCGTGCAGGACGGGCTGGTCGCCGTAGCGCTGGCTCAGGGAGTCGAGTCGGAGCATGGGGCGCGAGTCACCTGGCCCAGGGTTCGGGGTAGAGCGCGTCCTCGCCGTAGGCGAGCCGCAGGTGCAGCAGGTGCGGCCCGTCCTCGTCGTCCGCGCGCAGGACGCGGTCCAGGGCCTCGGGGAGTACGGCGGGATCGTCGACGTAGCTCGCCGGGCAGCCGAAGGACCGGGCCAGCGCGACGAAGTCGACGCCCTCGATGTCGGTGCCGGGGACCTGCGCGATGTCGATACGGCGGCCCAGGGCGCGGACGGCCGCGTAGCCGCCGTTGTCGAGGACGACATAGGTGACGGGCGCCCGGTGGCGGGCCGCGGTCCACAGGGCCTGCACCGAATAGAGCGCCGAGCCGTCGCCGATGACGCAGACCAGCCGGCGCCGGTCGGCGAGCGCGCGGCCGACGGCGAGCGGCAGGCCCCAGCCGAGCGCTCCGCTGCCCGTGGTGAGGAAGCCGCCGGAGCTGTCGACGGGCACGCGCGCGTGGAGCGCGTCCCGGTGGCTGGGGGCCTCCTCGACGAGGACGCGGTCCCGGGGCAGCCGGGCCCGGAGCAGATCGAGGACCAGTTCCGCGGTGAGGCCCGCGCCTGGCTCCGGTGGTGCGGGTGCCGGGCGGGGTGGCGGGGGCTCGCGGTCGGTCGCCGCGAGCAGCGCGGTGAGCTGGGCGACGGCGGGCTTGAGGGTGGTGACGATGCTGGTGCCGGTGGGCAGCCAGGCCGCCTGCGCCGGGTCGCAGTCCAGGTGGTGGAGTTCGGTGCCCGGGTGGAGGAGCGGCCCGCCGTCGTCCACGTGGTAGGTGAAGACGGGCGCTCCGAGGGCCACCACCACGTCGTACGGCCGTAGCCGCGCGGCCAGTTGGCCGGCGACCGGGGGCAGGAAGCCCTGGAAGAGGGGGTGGGACTCGGGGAAGCCGGAGCGGCCGGAGAGGGGGCTGATCCAGACGGCCGCGCGGGTCCGCTCGGCCAGGTCGCGGACCTCGGGGAGGGCCTCCTCGTCGTCCACGCCGGGCCCGACGACCAGTGCGGGCCGGGCACACGCGTCCAGGCGGGCCGCGAGGGCGGACAGGGCGTGCGGTCCTGCGGTGAAGTCGGTGTGCACGGTGCGCGGTTCGACGGGTTCGGCGGGCTGCTCCCAGTCGTCCTCGGGGACGGAGACGAACACCGGTCCCCGTGGGGGTGTCATCGCAATGCGGTGGGCCTCGGCGAGTACGGCGGGCACGTCGGCGGCCCGTACCGGCTGGTGGGCGAACTTGACGTAGGGGCGCGGGAATTCGGCCGGCCGGTCGGCGCTCAGGAACGGGCGCAGCTGGAGCAGCGGGCGCGCCTGCTGCCCGGCGACGATCACCAGCGGGACGCGGTCGCGGTAGGCGTTGAAGACGGCGCCCAGCGCGTGGCCGACGCCGCCGGCCGAGTGCAGGCTGACGAACGCGGCGCGGCGGGTGCCCAGGGCGTGGCCCGCGGCCATGGCGAGGGCCGTGGACTCCTGGAGGCCGAGGACGTAGGCGAAGTCGTCGGGCCAGTCGCGGAACATGCGCAGTTCGGTGGAGCCCGGGTTGCCGAAGACCGTGGTCATGCCGGTGTCGCGCAGCAGCCGGACGACGGCGTCCAGGACGGTTCCCTTCAGGTGGTCCATGTGGTCCTTCCCTTGCCGGTCAGGTGGTCCTTGCCTTGCCGATGAGTCGTCTCTCGACGGCCAGCAGGCCGGTGTTGAGGAGATACCCCAGGACGCCGAGCAGGACCAGTACCGCCCACACGGTCAGCAGGTCGGAGCGGGACTGGGCGTCGGTGAGCGTGAAGCCGATGCCGTTCGCGGTGCCCGGCAGCAGTTCGGAGAAGACCATGAGGACGAGCGAGAGCGAGAGGCTGAGGCGCAGGCCCGCGAAGATCCGGGGCAGCGCGGAGGGCAGCAGCAGGAACCACAGGCGTTCGGGTGCGGTCAGGCGCATCACGGCGGCGACGTCGAGCCGGAGCGGGTCGGTGTCGCGGGCGCCCTCCGCGGTGTTGATCAGCACCGGCCAGACGGCGCTGAACACGATCGACGCGAGCTGCATCGGCGTACCGAAGTCGAAGACGACCACGAAGACCGGCACCAGGGCGGGCGGAGGTACGGCCCGCGCGAACTGCAGGACCGGGTTGCACAGGGCGTGGGCCCGGCGCGAGCGGCCGACCGCCATGCCGAGCGCGATCCCGACGACGGCGGCGAGCGCGAACCCCGCGGACATCCGGCCGAGGCTGGGCAGGATGGCGTCGACGGCGGCCGGGGTGAGGAACGCGTGCCCGACGGGCCCCGAGAACCACAGGTCGTAGGCGTGGTGGGCGATGCGGGTGGGTGGCGGGAAGTAGATGCTGCCGTGTGCGCGGGCGGCCAACTGCCAGACGGCGAGGGCGAGTACGAGGACCAGCAGGCGTGGGAGGGCTCCGCGGGTGGCGCGGGCCGGCCGTGTGAAGCGGTCCGTCGCGGCGCGGATCAGGGGTGCGCCGGCGCGCGCGGGTCGCCGGGGCGCGGGGTCGAGGTCGGGCGCCCTGTTCATGTCCGCCTCATGTCCGCTGCCTCGTGTCCGCGCCCCGCCGTCGGACGGATCGCCGCCGTTGCCGTGGGTGCCCGGCGCCGCCCCGACCCGGCCCACCGACCACCCCGGCAGTCGCGGTCCCGGTCTCCCGCGCCCTCCCCCGCCCCTCCGGCGTCCACGCGAACACCCGCCGCTCCCCCCATACGAGCACGCTGTTGATGACCAGCCCCAGCGCCCCCGCCCACACCACCCCCGCCAGCACGTCCCGGGTGCCGTCCGTGGCCAGTTGGGCCTGGGCGATGAAGATGCCGAGGCCCTGGCCGAAGCCGGAGAGGAGTTCGGTGGCCACGGCGAGGATGAGGGCGACGGACGCCGAGATGCGCAGGCCGGCGGCGATGAAGGGGGCGGTGGCGGGGAGTTCCACGCGGAGCAGGACGGAGAGGCGGCCGAAACCGAAGGCGCGCAGGGTGTCCTTGGCGAGGGGGTCGGTCTCGCCCAGGCCGTAGACGGTGTTGAAGAGGATGGGCCAGACCGAGGCGTAGGTGATCAGCGTGACCTCGGTCCCGGTGCCCGTGCCGAGGAGCAGCGAGACCAGGGGGATCAGCGCCACGGAGGGCAGCGGGCGCAGGAACTCGATCACGGCGCGTACGGCGTCGTCGAGGACCGGCACGCTGCCGAGCAGCAGCCCGAGCGGGACGGCGATGGCGCAGGCGAGCGCGAGGCCGAGCGCCCAGGCGCGCAGGGTGACTCCGACGCCGTCAAGGAAGGCGCGGTCGCCCGCCAACTCGACGGAGCGGACGAGGACTTCGGAGGCCGGCGGAAGGTAGGTGCGCCGTACGAGACCCGCCCGGCCGACCGCCTCGCAGGCGCCGAGGGCCAGCAGTACGCCGAGACCGCCCAGGGCGAATTCCTGACGCCGGTTCAGCCGGTCCGGCCGTTTCACTTGACGAGGAGCGCGGCCGGGTCGATCGCCTTCGTCAACAGCCCTTGTTTCCGCATGAGTTCGGTAAGCCGGCGGAGCTGCGCGGGATCGGTGGTGACCGGGTAGGCGGGGAGGTCGATGGTCTTGGCCTGCGCCGCGGTCACCTTGGTGTACTTGGGGAGTTCGGCGCGTACGGCGGAGGGGTCCTCGGCCGCGATCTTCGAGGCGGCCTCGATCGCTCGCTGGAAGGCGGCCGCCGCCTTGGCGTACTTCGCGGCGAAGTCATGGGTGGTGACGTATCCGCTGATCGGCAGGGACTGGGCCGGCGCGGACGCCCCGTCGAGCAGTACGCGTGCCCCCAACTCGCCCTGGATCGCGCTGTCGAAGGGTTCCACCGCGTGTACGGCGTCGACCTGGCCCTTCTGCAGAGCGGGTCCCATCTGCGGGAAGGCGATCTGCCGGTAGACGGGGTGTCCGGCGCCCTGCTGGTCCAGGATCGCGTTCAGGGTGAGCGACTGGATGTTGTTGAGGATGTTGACCGCGACGGTCTTCCCCTTGAGGTCGGCGGCGGTCTTGAGGGGTGAGTCCTTGGGGACCAGGACGTCCATCATGTGCGGGGCCGTCCGGACGCCCTCGGCGAGGATGCGGAGGTCGAGGGTGCCCTTCTCGTCCGCCTGGAGGAAGGTCACGTAGTTCGCACTCGCGATCACGTCGACCTGGCCCTTGCTGAGGGCGGGCAGCGCCTGGATGCTCTGCTGGACGGGCTGGATGGTGACGTCCAGGTCCTCCTTGGCGAACAGTCCGCGGTCCCGGGCCAGATAGAGCGCCGCCGAGTCCGTCAGTGGGAGCGCGGCCACGGTGATCTTCTGGCGCCCGTCCCCGGACGACCCGGAGTCCCCGCCTCCACCGCAGGCGACGAGCGCGAGCGCCAGCACGATCGCGCCCGCCGCCGACTTCCCTGTTCCCGTTCGTAATGGACGTGACCTCGTCATGGGAGCAAGAAATAGCAGCTCTTTGACATGATCACCACATAAAAGTCAGACAAACCTTCACTCTTTGGAAAAATGCGAAACGAGTTCCGCGCCGGCCCACGCGAGGGCGTCCGGCAGCGCCTTTGTGGCCACCGGCAGCCACAGGGACGCGGAGACGAGCCCGGCCTCGGACAGCCGGCCCAGTTCGTCCCGTACGCTCTCGGCCGTCGCGTCGGCTCCGCCCAAGGGCCGGCCCGGCGCCTTCGCCGCAGGGGTGAATCCGGGAGGAATAAGGAACAGGCCCGCCGTCAGGGCCAGTTGGCCGGGGTCGCGTCCCATCTCGTCGCCGAGCGCGTCGAGCCGCGCCCGTACGCCGGTGAGCCCCTCCGCGTCGACCCCGGAGCCGTGCCAGGCGTCGCCGAACCGCAGAGCCCGGCGCAGTGCCGCGTCACTCTGCCCGCCGATCCACACCCCGGGACCGCCCTCCGTACGCGGCAGCACCCCGAGCCGTGGCGAGCCCTCGCCGCGCCACAACTGCCGTACGGTGGCGAGCTGTTCGTCGGTCCGGCGGCCCCGCCCGGCGAACGGGACGCCGACGGCCGCGTACTCCTCGGTGTCCCAGCCGGTGCCGATGCCGAGCGTGAAACGGCCATCGGAGAACCGGTCGAGGGTGGCGGCCTGATGGGCCAGGATCACCGGGTTGTACAGCGGCAGGACGAGCACGCTGGTGACCAGCCCGATCCGCCGGGTCGCCCCGGCCACCGCGGCCAGCAGGATCAGCGGGTCCGGAGTAACCCCCGTCGCACCGGCCACGGCATGGCCGCTCGCGAAGACATGATCGAAGCCCAACTCCTCGGCTCTGACGGCGGTTTGGAGAACCGCGTCCAACTCGCTCTCCTGGTCGGGCCAGAGGCGGTGTGGTGCCACTCCGATACGCATCTCGGTCGTACTCCCCTCGTGCGACAGGAACGTCGTGTATCGACAGGTCTACCGCTCAAGTCCCTTCCTGTACCGAGGACTTGAGAACCTACGGCCGCACCTGGATCAGCGCGTGCGTGCCACCGGTACGCCAGCGCTGTCCTTCCGCGGCGACCAACGCGGCCTCGGTGCGGACGTCGAGGCCGGTGATCACATCGGACTTGAGGGTGCGCAGGGCGGCGACCGGGCCCGGGAAGTAGGCGGTGACGTCGGCGAAGGGCGTGGTCGGGGGCCAGAGCCGATCGCCCACCAGGCGCCGGTAGTTGAGATCGCCCTTCACGATCGTCAGGGTGGCCGCGGCGAACTCGGCGCGGAGGTCGGCCGACATGTCCGCGTACGGCAGCGGGGCGCAGGAGAAGGCGTGGGCGCGCACGGTGAGGCGGCCGTCCGCCATCGCCGACCAGAGACGGCGGCCGTATGTCGCTGCACCCGGCGCACGGGTCAGCCGGTGCAGGGCGTCGATGACGTCGGCGGCCGTGGCGTCGGAGACGTAGTACGGGTGCGGCTTGATGTGCAGGACCGCGCGCTCGATGCGCCGCTCGGCGAGGAGATGGGCGATCAACAGCAGGTCGGGGATGAGTTCGCGGCCCGCGTTGTCGGCGACGAGGCAGAGGGTTCCGGAGAGGAGCGGCCACAGTCGCTCGCTGTCGTCGGCGACCAGGGCGGGCACGGCGGCCTGCTGTTCGGCCCCGGCCGCGGAGAGCCGGAAGCCGAGGTCCGCGCGGTTGCCCCACAGAGAGCCGTGCAGCAGGGCCCGGGCGCGTTCGTCCGGCGACTTGTCCGCCAGGGCGTCCAGTGCGGCGAGTTCCTCGTCCGTCTCGGGGGCGTCGAGTTCGGCCCGCTTGAAGGGGCGGAACGGATCGATGCCCTGCCAGACGCCAGGGCCGAAGTAGCCGACGGCTTCGAGGAGTTGGCGGTAGAAGTAGCTCTCGGACCAGAGCCAGGGCACGTCGTACCAGGAGTGTCCGGCGTGCTGGTCGGTGCCCCAGGCGGCCCACTGCGCACGGTCGGAGGCGTCCGCGGGGAGGGGTTCGATCGTGCCCTCGGTGCAGTTCTTCAGGAGGGTGTCGAGGGCGCGGTGCCGCTCGGGGTCGTACGGGAAGGCGTCGCGTACCTGCTGGATGATCGCGGGGTGCCGTTCGGCCAGCACGCTGCGGGGGAACGAGCCGGGCTCGTCGCCGAGGATCACGGGCGCGGTGGGGGTGTCGGGCATGCGGCTCACGGTACCGGGCGGGTCAGCTCGCTTCGATCTCCCGCTCCAGGCGCGCGGCGAGGCTGAGATACCGGGCGCGGCGGGGGACGGGGACCAGGCCGCGGATCACCAGGTGCCACATCTCGGCGGTTCTGCGGGGCTGTAACGCCACCGGTTCGAGGGTGCGGCCCAGGACACGGATGCCGACGAAGAGGCCGACGAGGCTGTGCGCGACGGCGTCCACGTCGATGTCGGGGTGGGCGTCCGCTTCGGCGACGGCGCCCGCGAGTTTGCGGGAGGCGATGTCGAGCCATTCGGTGAAGGGGTGCGGTGTCGGGGGCCGTACCTCGATCTCCCCCGCGGCGAGCCGGAGTCCGGCCCGTGGGATCGGGCTCTCGACGGCCAGGCGTGTCATACCGAACGTGACACGTATCAGTGTCTCCAGTGAGGAGTAGCCCCGGCTGTCCACGTCCCTGGAGAGCTGACGCGAGGCCATGGACTGCAGCTCCAGGATCGTGTGGGCCAGGTCCTCCTTGGCGGCGAAGTGGAAGTACAGGGCGCCCTTGGTGACGTGGGCGTGGTCGACGATGTCGCTCAGGCTGGTGGATTCATAGCCCTGCCGGTCGAACAGCTCGGCGGCGGCCGTGATGATCGTTGTGCGGGTCTGCTCGGCCCGTAGCTGCCTCACCATCGACTGACATACTCCCGTGAAGGAAAAACAACGGCCCGTGCCGTTTTTTATTACCCCCTGTAGACAGTAGCTCACCGTACGACGGTGTCGACCTTGCACCCCAAGACCGCCAACACCCCTCACGTTCCCATCACTTGCTTCTCTGCGTCACCCTTGACCCGACTCTTGACCACATCCAGTGTTTGTGGCACGTGTCAACACCGATTCCCGGCCATACGAAAGACCGCCCGACCCGGCGGGGCGCGCGAGGGGCACACCCGCATTTACGGGTCAGTCAGTCTGTTTCTGTGGATTGCCTGTGAGGCCGGGCGGGCCGTGGTGAGCGAGGGGTTCGCCGATTTCACGAGCGCGACCAGGTCGGCGATGTGCGGGGTGGCCATGCTGGTGCCCCGGTTCACGGTGGTGGCGGAGCGGACTGAACGCGTGGGGCCCGGCGGCCGTATGACACGAACAGACCGTTGCCGCGCCGGCCGAGGAGACGTTCCGGATGTCCCGGATGACCGCACATCGCACCGCCATGGCGGCCGCCGCCATGGCCCCGCTGCTGCTCACCGTGTGGGCGGCGGGTCCGGCGCAGGCGCACGGGGCGCCGACCTATCCGGTCAGCCGGGTGTACGCCTGCTCGCCCCAGGGCGGGAGCCAGGCCAAGTCGGCGGCGTGCGAGGCGGCCGTCGCGGCGAACGGGGCGCCCTTCACCTACTGGGACAACCTGCGTGTCCCGGACGTCAACGGCCGTGACCGGCAGGTGATTCCGGACGGGAAGCTGTGCAGCGGCGGCCTGCCGGACTACAAGGGGCTGGACCTCGCCCGTACCGACTGGCCGTCGACGCGGCTGACTCCGGGGGCGAAGCTGACGATGACGTACGCGTCGACGATCGCGCACACCGGCACGTTCAAGTTGTATCTGACGAAGGCCGGTTACGACCCCTCGAAGCCGCTCACCTGGTCCGAACTGGCGACCCAGCCGTTCGCCGAGGTGAAGGACCCGCCGCTGACCGGCGGCGCGTACCGCATCAAGGCGACGCTGCCGACCGGCCGTACCGGCCGCCAACTGATCTACACCATCTGGCAGAACAGCAGCACCGAGGACACCTACTACTCGTGCTCTGACGTGGTGTTCCCCGGCGGCGGCACCGCTTCTTCGTCCTCTTCGGCGGGGGCGGACGGTTCGAAGGGGAAGACGGCGAGTCCGTCGTCGTCCGCGTCCGCGGTCAAGTCCCCTACGGCCGCGAGCCCTTCGGCCAAGGCCCGGGAATCCGCTACGGCGCAGAAGGCGTCCCCGGCCGAGGAGAGCACCGCACCGGGCAGCAGCCCGGTGGCGTCCAGTACCGACGCCGCTTCGGGCGGCCCTTCGGCGCCCATGGTGGCGGGCGGCGCCGCCGCGGTGCTGGTGCTCATCGGGGGCGCCGCCCTGGCCCTGCGACTGCGTCGACGCTGAACTCGACTGCTCGGCAGCTCGACAGCTCGACGCGAACAGGCCCTGCCTGGTGCTTAGTTGACGTAGACCGGCGCGCCACCGTCGGTCACCGGGGCGTACTTCGCGGTGAAGTAGCCCGCGCTGAAGCACAGCGACGAGCCGGAGACCTTGGTGAAGGCCTGGCTGGTGAAGTTGATGCTGTTGTCGGTGTTGCTCGACGTGCCGGTCAGGCTGGGCGCCTGGTAGACGCAGGTGATGCTGCCGAGCAGGGTGGTCAGCTTGACCGTGGTCTGGATGGTGGAGCCGCTGGCCGGGGTGACGGTCAGGGTGCCGTCCGAGGCGACCGCGGTGCTGTAGGGCAGGTTGTCGACCGTGATGCTGCTGACGCCGGTCACGCCGAGGACGTTGCTCGTGCAGCTACTGCTGTCGAAGCTCTGCCCGGACACGGACTCGGTGGCGGTGCCCGGCGCGGTCGGGTTGTCGGTGACGGTCGCGGTGAACGTCGACGAGGTGCACTTGACGCCGCTGGTGCCCGTCGCGCTGGAGTACAGGGTGGCGCTGGTGCCGGACGCCAGGGGCGCGGTCAGCACATCGCCGACGGCGACGGCCGTACCGCCGAGGCTGCCGGTGGTGAGCACGGGGGTGTCGGCCGCCGAGGCGGAGACGGTGAAGGGGAGGGTGAGCGCGGCGACGGAGCCGACGAGGGTGAGGACGGTGCGAGTACGCATGCGGGTGTACCTCTTCTTTCGAAATTCTTTCGGACGTGGAGGACCGAACCGAGGGGTTCGTCCGAAGTGGGGGAACGGGGGGATGGGGGTTGGGGGGCGCGAGTCGCCGCCGCCGGCCCGTGACGCCTTCTCCGTACGTGACGGGCCGGCAACGGCGGCCGGCCGGTGAACCGGCCGGAGGCCCGCGGGGGTTGGGGGTCTCCGGCCGGGCCGGGCGGTGGGGCGGACGGCACGGACCAGGGGGGAAGCGGCCGTGCCGGGCCGCGGGGTTCGGACTCTGGGGGCGGTGAAGTGCCCCTGCGGAAAGGGAAGTCCGGGAACGCGGCTCGTGCCGCGTGCCGGATCCGGCGCCACGGATCCGGCAAACAAGGGAGAGTTGTAGACCTGAGTGTCTGTCAACGTCAAGACGTGCAGGGCAAGTTGATGTACAAGTCGAGGCTCGACGGGACCGTCGGAAAGCCTTGCCCTACAGGTGGTCCATCATCAACACTCTTTTTTCACAACTCCCTTGACCCTCGAATGTAACCCCCGGTAACTTCCTCGACGGCTACTGCTGCGTAACCTGAAAGCCCTTGCACCCGCCGGGAGTTGTGGGGAGGGATGCGCCGCACCCGCTGTCCGCGCCAGGACAACGCGCCACTTGGATACCGACCCGCGTTGAACCAGAGCAGCACATTGGGAGCAGACATGGCTTCACCCTCGGACGCCAACCCGTCCAACGGAAACACCCCTGAGCAGCCGGAAAGCGCTTCCGCACCCGAAACCGCAGAGGCTCCCGAAAGACGCGGTCAGGTCCGACTGCGTCGTGCCGCGATCATGGCGGTGCCGGCCACGCTGGTCGCCGCGACCCTCGCGGTGCTCACCGCCCAGGGCGCCCTCGGGGTGCAGTTCTCCATCTCGGGCATGCCGTTCACGGTCACCGCCAAGTCGATGGACGGCACCGGCTTCGAGCAGTTCGGTGACCTCGACAACATGATCCCGAACAGCCCGAACGCGGGCGACACCGGCGGCCAGGAACTGATCATCACCTCCGCCATCAAGAACGCCACGCTCGACAGCCTGTGCCAGAGCGTCGACCTCGGCGGCATCAACCTGCTCATCAAGGCGGGCAGCGGGGCGACGAAGGTGACGGCGACCGACCTGACCACCGACTCGACGGAGATGTCGGGCAACGCGTCCTTCAACAACATCGAGATCGGCAACGACGCCAGCACGCTCACCAAGGCGGGGGTCCAGGGCAAGAAGGGTGTCTTCAGCCAGCAGGCCGACACCGTGCACATCGACAATCTGCGGCAGACCAACTACGCGACCACGGCGGGTGTGTTCAAGCTGCCGGGCCTCAAGCTCAGCTTCAGCGACACGGGTTGCTGATGTCGGAGAACCTGCCACAGCAGGGGAGAGGGCCCGCCTTCCGGCGCTGGCGGGCCCGCCGTCCGTTCTGGGGCGGGCTGTTGCTCGCCCTGGGCGGGGCGGAGATCCTGCTCACGGAGAAGGTGTCGCTGAAGGTCGCGATGCACATCGGGATGCAGGGCATGACCGGCTATCTGCTCCCGGTGATGATGCTCCTGTGCGGACTGCTGATCCTCTTCAGCCCGGGCCAGCGGCTCTTCTACTCGATCGTCGGGATCCTCTGCTCCCTGGGCAGCTGGCTCACCTCGAACCTCGGCGGCTTCTTCATCGGGCTGCTGCTGGGCATCGTGGGCAGCTGCATGGCGTTCGGCTGGCTGCCGGACCAGGAGCCGCGGGCGGAGCGCCGACGCCGTAAGCGCGAGGCGAAGTCGGCCACGAAGTCGCTCCAGCAGCAGGCCTGACCCGTCACATCGGCCCCGGCGACAGCCGGGGCTCGACGCGCCTCAGGGGGCTGTGGTGGGCGGCTCCGCGGGGGTGCTCACCCGGGGCTCCGCCACGTTGCCCTCCTCCTTCATGGCCTTCGCCTCGCTCTTGAGGATGCGCATCGACTTGCCCAGCCCGCGCGCGGCCTCCGGCAGCTTCTTCGAGCCGAACAGCAGGATGACCATGATCGCCACGATCAGCAGGTGCCAGGGTTCCAGTCCGTTGCGGAGCATGGTCTCGCCCTCTCTTCCCAGGATTCTTCCCGGACAACAGTTGCTACGTTGCGCAACTGTACAACTCAGGAGTGGATCGCAGACTCCTTGGGGGCCGGAACTTCTTCGTTCAGCGACGGGGACATCGCGATGTACGGAGCGGTGGTCCGCATGCCATAACCACCGGTCCTCCCGCACTTCACCTCGTTAACTTCCGTACGACGTCGAGATGATCACAATGCGGCAGCAACAACTCACTCCATGTCGCTGCTCACTTGACTACCAGCGGTCACACGCGATTGGCTCCGGCCAGCGGGAGTCTCCCGGTCGGCGCACCTCATACGGCTCCGGGCGCACTCTCCCCGTACTCAAGCTCGGCCGCACAGCGAGGTGCCGCACCGCTCATGACCACTCCTCCCCCACCTCACACCCCCTTCCGGCGCATACGCCGCACGGCGCCGGCCGCCGCCGTCGCGGTCTGTCTGCTGCTCGCCGGCTGCTCAGCGACCGGTGGTTCCGAGGCCGGTTCCGACGCGGGCGCGGCCGGTGCCGCGGTCACCGGCCGGCTCAAGATCGCCCTGGTCACCCACGCGAGCCAGGGCGACGACTTCTGGGTGCTGGTGAAGAAGGGCGCCGAGGCCGCGGCCGCCAAGGACGACATCGAACTGACCTACACGAGCGACCCCGACGCCACCGGGCAGGCGGAGCTGGTGCGGGACGCTATCCGGGACGGTGTCGACGGCATCGCGCTGACCCTCGCCAAGCCGGACGCGATGAAGGCGCCGATCGCCCAGGCCAAGGCCTCGGACATCCCCGTGGTCGGCCTCAACTCCGGTATCGACTCCTGGCAGTCGGACGGCATCCTGGAGTTCTTCGGGCAGGACGAGAGTGTCGCGGGCCGCGCCGTCGGCGAGAAACTGGACGCCCTCAAGGCCAAGCACGCCCTGTGCGTGATCCACGAGCGGGGCAATGTCGCCCTGGAGGCGCGCTGCGCGGGCGTGAAGAAGTCGTTCACCGGCGAGACCGACATGCTCTATGTGGACGGCACCGACATGAACGCCGTGTCCGCGGCGGTCACGGACCGGCTGAAGCAGGACCCCGGCATCGACGAAGTGGTCATGCTGGGCGCCGACTTCGCACTGACCGCGGTCAAGTCCGTGAAGGCGGCGGGCAGCAGGGCCAAGGTCGCGACCTTCGACCTCAACCAGGACCTGGTCAAGGACGTGCAGAACGGCAGCGTGCAGTTCGCGGTCGATCAACAGCCGTATCTGCAGGGCTATCTGGCCGTGGACGCGTTGTATCTGTACAAGACCAACGGCAACATCAGTGGCGGCGGGGTGGCTCCCGTGCTCACCGGCCCCGCGTTCGTGACGAGGACGAACGTCGGCTCGGTCGCGAGGTTCGCGGCCAACGGAACGCGCTGACCGGACACTTCGTACGAGGATGTAGCGAGGACGACCACGATGTCTCCACGGACAGGTGCCCGGCGCCGCGTCGGTTCCATACGTCTATCCCTGATCCTGCTCGCCCTGGTCCCCAGCATCACGCTGGCCGCCATGTGGGGCCTCACGACGACCCAGATGTTCGCGGAGGGCCTGCGGCTGCGGTCGCAGACGGAGCTGAGCAGATCGACCGGCGCCATGGGCACCGAGGCGGCGCTCGCGCTCCAGCAGGAGCGCAGTCTGTCGGCGGCGTGGCTGGCCTCGCCGCACGGGTCCCGGGCCGCGCTGGACGCGCAGCGTGTGAAGACGGACAAGGCGGTGGCCCAACTCGTGGGCCAGTCAGGCGCGATCAAGAAGGCGCCCGCCCGTATCAAGGACCGGCTGTACTCGGTCGTCGCGTCGGTGGACAGCCTGGAGTACTACCGGGGCCAGGTGGACAACCCCACCGACATCACCGCCCAGCAGGTGCTGGACCAGTTCACCGCGATCATCGACGACCAGATCCAGGCGTTCCAGCAACTGTCCCAGGTCGACGACGGCGACCTCACCTCGCAGGCGGAACCCCTCGTCGCCCTGGAGCACGGGGCCGAGCTGGTCTCCCAGGAGGACGCGCAACTGACCTTGGCCTGGCCCTCCGGGCATGTCGACGACAGGACGTGGGAGCAGTTCGCGGAGCTGGTGCACGCCCGCCGCTGGCTGGTCCAGGACCAGATCGCCACCGCGTTCCAGGGCAGCGCCAAGACGCAGATCGAGCAGGTGCTGCAGAGCCGGGAGTGGAGCACCCTGGAGTCCGTGGAGGACAGGGTGCTCGCGGCCGGTACGGCGCACGGCGGCACCGCCGACCGGATCGCGCTCCCCGATGCGCAGAAGCAGTGGAACGCCGCGCTGGCCGAAGTGGGTGCCCAGTACACGACGTTGATCAGACAGCAGACGGACGGACTCCTCGACCGCAGCTCCGCCAAGGCGCACCGCCTGCTGGTCACCGCCGCCTCCCTGAGCGCGGGCGGACTCGCCGCCCTGCTGCTGTGCGTCGGCATGTCGTGGCGGATCACCCGCTCCCTGTCCAGGCGGCTGCGCGGTCTGAAGATGGCCACCTTGAGCTTGGCCGAGGACCGACTGCCCGACGTGGTCGCCCGGTTGAACCGGGGCGAGAAGATCGACGTGGAGTCGGCGACCCCGCCGCTGGACTACGGCGGCGACGAACTCGGCCAGGTGGCACAGGCGTTCAACACCGCGCAGCGCACCGCCGTGCACACCGCGGTCGAACTCGCCGACACCCGGCGGGGTTTCCAGAAGGTCATCCTCGGCATCGCCCGGCAGAGCCAGAACCTGGTCAACCTCCAGCTCACCAAACTGGACGCGCTGGAACGCCGGCACGACGATCCCGAGGTGCTGCGCGGCCTCTACGAACTGGACTCCACCGCCAGCCAGTTGCGCCGCTACGAGGAGAACCTCGTCGTCATCAGCGGCGAGCAGCCCCGCCGCAGTTGGACCGAGCCGGTCGCCCTGATCGACATCCTGCGCAGTGCCGTCGGCGAGGTCGCCGAGTACCAGCGGGTGGAGGTGCACACCGAGGAGGAGGTGTGCCTGGCGCCGCCGGCCGTCGCCGACGTGATCCATCTGCTGGCAGAGCTGATCGACAACGCGACCGTGTACTCCCCAGCGCCCAGCCCCGTCGGGGTGCGGGCCGCGATGGTCGCCAAGGGTCTGGTGATCGAGGTCGAGGACCGTGGGCTCGGCATGTCCGAGGAGGACTACGCCTCGCTCAACGAACAGCTCGCCGTGGCCCCGAAGTTCGACGTCGTCGCCCTCGCCGACGACCTGCGGCTCGGCATGTTCGTGATCGCCCGGCTCGCCACCCGGCACAGCATCACGGTGACACTGCGCCCCTCGCCGTACGGCGGCACCACCGCGATCGTGCTGATCCCGCACGAGATCGTCGTACCCGAGACCGCCGACGAGCCCGCCTCCGGCGCCTCGAAGGCCGCCGACGCCCACGAGGCCGTCGTAGCCGAGCGAGCCGCCGAGAGGCCGGAGCCCGCGCCCGAGGCCCGACCCGTCATCCCTCCTGCGCGCTCCCCCGAGCCCGCGGTGAGCGCCGGTCCCAACGGGCTTGACGGGCTTGCCCCCTTGCCTCGGCGGGTGCCGCAGACCAGTCTGGCCAGCGAGTTGCGGGAAGAGGCCGGGGCGGTCGAAGAGGACGGAGAGCTGGAAGACTTCACCGCGGAACGGGCCGCCTCCTCGCTCGCCGGGTTCCAGCGCGGCACGTTCCAGGCACGGGACGCCATCGACGACGACGCGCCACCGCAGTACGACCGGGAGGAAGCTGCGGCCTCCTCGACTCCGCCCGCCGACCGCTCATGAAGGACTCCGCCATGACACGTCCTGTCCCCGCCACGCACACCCAGCTCGACCAGTTGCTCACCGGACTCGTGGACCGGGTGGCCGAGGTGAACCAGGCCGTCGTGCTGTCCGAGGACGGCCTGGTCGTCAGCAAGTCCACCGGGTTCCTGCGCGACGACGCCGAGCGGCTCGCGGCCACCGCCTCCGGACTGATGAGCCTCAGCAAGGGCGTCAGCATGGACTTCCGGGGCGGTCCGGTGCGCCAGGCGCTGATCGAGATGGCGAACAGCTATCTGATCCTCACCGCGGCGGGCCCCGGCGCCCATCTGGTCGTGCTGACCGGTCCGGGCGCGGACGTCGGGGTCGTGGCGTACCAGATGAACATGCTGGTGAAGAAGATAGGCGAGCATCTCAGCGCCGCGCCGCGGGCGGGCGTCGGCCCCGTGGCCGGCTCCGGCGAGTGAGGTGAACGGTGGCGACGCGGCGGGGCGGCTCGTACGGCCGTTCACGCTGACCGGTGGCAGAACCCGGCCCAGCCGCGCCGATTTCACCCTCATCACCACGGTGACCGCGGTCGAGCCGGTGCCCGCGCGGGCGCCCCGGCCGCAGCCGGAGCAGTCCCGCATCCTGCGGCTGTGCGCCGAGCCGCTGGCGGT
The DNA here is from genome assembly GCF_040605995.1 of Streptomyces sp. NPDC005492. NCBI lineage: Bacteria > Bacillati > Actinomycetota > Actinomycetes > Kitasatosporales > Streptomycetaceae > Streptomyces > Streptomyces sp. NPDC005492. The sequence goes on along the minus strand of NZ_JBEXDX010000011.1, from coordinate 101,195 downwards.
GGCGGAGGTCGCCGCCCTTGTCGACCTTCCGGTGAGCGTGGTAGTGATCATGCTCTGCGATCTGCTGGAGGCGGGTCTGATCACGGCCCGTCCGCCGCACCCGGTCTCCCGTACCAGCCCGGACATGGACCTGCTGCAGAAAGTGAGGGAGGGCCTTGACCGGCTCTGACACCATCGCTCCGGCACCCGCGCCGCCCGAGACGGTCAAGATCCTGATCGCGGGGGGCTTCGGTGTCGGCAAGACCACCATGGTCGGCTCGGTGAGCGAGATCGCGCCGCTGCGCACCGAGGAACCGCTGACCGTGGCGGGCCTCGCCGTCGACGACCTCGACGGCATCGAGGAGAAACGGGCCACCACCGTGGCCCTGGACTTCGGCCGGATCACCATCGGCCAGGACCTGGTGCTGTATCTGTTCGGCACCCCGGGCCAGCAGCGGTTCTGGTTCATGTGGAACGACCTGGCGCTCGGCGCCCTGGGCGCGGTGGTCCTGATCGACGTGCGCCGCCCGAAGTCGAGCTTCGCGGCCGTCGACTTCTTCGAGCGCCGGGGCATCCCGTTCGTGGTGGGGGTGAACGGCTTCTACGGCGAACACCCGTACCCGGCGGAGGCGGTCCGCGACGCGCTGGCGCTCCCGGAGAACGTCCGGGTGCTGCTGTGCGACGCCCGGGAGCGCGACTCGTGCCGGAACGTACTGATCGCCCTGCTCGACCAGTTGATCGCCGCCGCCGTCGAGGACGGCAGGGGCGGGAAGCTCACTCCTCCGCCCCGGTGAGCGGCACGTCCGAGGACGCGATGATCCGGGCCGTGAGGTCCGGCTCCGCCATGTCCCGGTCGAAGGGGAACATCGGCCGCCGGATGCGGTGGTGGCCGAGCCTTGCGAGGTCCTGGTCGACGCCGCCCGGGGTGAGGGCCATCTTCCAGTCGGCGGCCATGGCGAAGAGTTCGGGTTCGAGATAGCCGATCTTGACGAGCACGAGATCGGCGGAGCGCGGGTCCAACTCCAGGTCGGTGAAGTCGTGTTCGTGGTGGTACGGCTTGCGCAGCCGGGTCAGGACCACATACACGCTGCCCACCTTGAGCACCACCTCGGTCCCCGCGTCCCGGTCCCCGTGCCGGATGGAGTGCACGACACCCGTGAGGCTGAGCGGGCCGGCGTGCCGGTCGTCGACCTCGGCGCCGGCCGTGACGGTGACGGTGGCGCCGACCCCGGCGCGCTCGGCGGCGGCTACGGCGGCCGGTCCGGGCAGCGAGGCGTAGATGACCGTAGGCCCGTCGGGGTCCTTGAACTCCGGGCGTTCCAGGACGTGTTGCAGTCCCCAGGTGACATCGCCCGCGCCGCCCGCGGTCGGGTTGTCGCCGGTGTCGCTGATGAAGTACGGGCGGGCGGTGGAGGCGAGGGCCTCGTCGAGGCACTCGTCGAGGGTGCCGGTGGGCGCGACGAACGCGAAGTCGTGCCGGGCGTCCCAGAAGCCGCGCGCCAACCGCTCGGCGCCGACGGTGACTTGGGCGGCGGAGTGTCCCGTGACGACGACGACGGCCCGGTTGCGGGGTTCGTCGGCCCACGCGTAACCGACCCAGATCGCCGCGTCGACGACCCCTTCGGCCGCCTCCACGTCCGCCACCGCCGCGTAGACGCTCTTCGCGGGTTCGATACGGGTCGAGGTCTGCTCCCCCGCGAGCAGCACCGGCACCGGGATCCAGGCCTTGACCGGGCGGGGCGCGCCGCTCGCCAGGAGGTCGACGAGGTTGCGGGCGGCGCGCTCCTTGGTGTCCATGGCGTCCTCGTGCGGGGCCATGCGGTAGCAGGTGATGAGGTCGCTCTGGTGGACCAGTTCGCGGGAGACGTTGCCGTGCAGGTCCATGGAGGTCGACACGAGGGTGTCCGGGCCGACGGTCTCGCGGATGCGGGCGAGCAGGAGGGCCTCGGCGTCGTCGATCCCCTCGACGGTCATCGCGCCGTGGATGTCGTACCAGAGGCCGTCCAGGGGGCCCAACTCGCTTAGCCGCTCGATGAGTTCGGCGGAGAGTTCGGCGTACGCGGCGGCCGTCACCGTGCCGCCGGGCAGCGCCTTGCCGACCAGTGCGCCGCGCCAGTCGGCGGCCTCGCGGAGGGGGGTGCCTTCGGCGAGGAAGGGGTAGCGGGTGAGGACGGCCGCACCGTGCTGGGGGTGGAAGGCGGGGGCTTCGGTGCGGGCCGGGGAGAAGGTCGAGGACTCGATGCCCAGGCCTGCGATGGCGATGACGGGACGGGGAACTGACATGGCTCCTCCGGAGATCAGGATTGGTGGGTACCGGTGACCGTGTGCAGCGCGTGGGCAAGGGCCCGTTGCAGAGCGAACTGGCCCGCGCCCACCAGCCCCGCGTCCGCGCCCAGGCTCGCGCGCTCGATCGCCAGGTGTTCGGTGACCAGGGGGTGGCAGCCCTCGTAGAGCTGGCTGCGGACGGCCGCGACGAAGGGTTCGAGGGTGGAGAGGATGCCGCCGAGGTAGACGGCGTCGGGGTTGAAGAAGTTGACGTTGGCGGCGAGGACCTGGCCGAGGTAGCGGCCGGCCTGGCGGACCGCGCGGGTCGCCTCGGGGTCGGCGTCGGTGGCCAGTCGTACGACGTCCTCGGTGGACGTGACGTCGAGGCCGTGCCCGCGCAGGATGCGCACGAGGGCGGCGCCGGAGGCGACGGTCTCCAGGCAGCCGGTGTTGCCGCACGAGCAGGGGATGTCGTGGGCGGCCTCGACGCGGACGTGGGTGATCTCGCCCGCCGCACCGGTGCCGCCGCGGTAGAGGCGGCCGTCGGCGATGACTCCGGCGCCGATCGCCGTGCCCGTCTTGACCATGATCGACTGACGGCGTCCGGCGGGCTGCACGGTGTGCTCGCCGACGGCCATGCAGTTGGCGTCGTTCTCGATGGCCGCCGGGACGCCGAACCGGTCCTCCAGCCAGGCCCGGACGGGGAAGCGGTTCCAGCCCGGCATCCGGGAGGGGAGGGTCACGACACCGCTCACGACGTCGACCGGGCCCGGCAGCGAGAGGCCGACCCCGCGCAGCAGTTCCGGCCCGCGCCGCTCGGCGAGGCCCTGGAGGGTGTCGGCGAGACCCGGCAGCGCCGCCTCCGGGCCGTCCGCCGTAGGGAAGGGCACGGTCGACACCTCGGTGAGCCCGCCGCCCGGCAGGACGACCCCCACGTGCGCGTGTTTGCCGCCGAGTTCGGCCGCGACCGCGAACCCGTCGCTGCCGCCCAGCCGCAGCACCTTGCGCGGCCGGCCGCCGGTGGACGAGCGGGTGCCGTGCTCGGCGACCAGGCCCAGGGACACCAACTGGCCCACGGCGAGGGAGATCGTCGAGGGCGCGGCGCCGAGCAGTTCGGCGAGTTCGGTGCGGGTGGCGGCCTGCCCGGAGGCGAGCAGTTCGAGGACGTGCTCGGCCAGGGAGGAGACGCCCGAGGTGCCCTTGCGGCGGTGCGCGCTTTTTTCAGGCATGAAGGAAGTTACTTCCGGATCGGGTGAGCGAGGCGTCGAGCGTAAGTCACCCGAACAGCCCTCCGGCTTTTTTCAGAACGGCAGTAACAGGCTTTTTACAGCGGCACGCCTGTTTCTTCGACCACGGGGGTCGTTGACTGTCCTCACCCCCGCCTCCGCCCCTCTTTTTCCGAGGAGAGCCATGTCCCCTGTTCGCACGAGACTCCTCACGGGTGCCTCCCTGACCACGGCCGCGCTGCTGCTCGCGGGCTGTTCCGGGTCGAGCGGTACGTCGTCCTCCGGGTCGCACGACTCGATCGACTACGCGCTGCCCGCGAACTTCACCCCGAACTGGATCCTGCCGATCGGCACGGCCGCGCACCTCAACACCAACAACATCTCCATCGCGAACTCGCTGTGGGAGCCGCTCATCGCCTACGACGGCTCGACCGGCAGCATGGGCTGGAACAAGAAGGGCTCGGTGGCCACCGCCGCCGACTTCGCGGCCGACAACAAGAGCGTCACGATCACCCTGGGCGACCGGCACTGGAGTGACGGCAAGCCGATCACGTCCGCCGACGTGAAGTTCTGGTTCGACCTCATCAAGGCCAACAAGGCGCAGTGGGCGGGCTACAACCCGGGCAAGGCGCCGGACAACTGGACGTCCTTCAAGAGCGTGGACACCCGCCACTTCACGATCACCTTCGACAAGGCCTACAACCCGCAGTGGATGCTGGCCAACGAGCTGAGCCAGATCAGTCCGCTCCCCCAGCACGTGTGGGACAAGGCCGGGGACGCCAAGCAGGACTGGACCTACCTCAACAACGCGGCGAAGAACATCAACGGCTATGCCACGAACGCCCTGTGGAAGACGGTCAGCGGCCCGTACACCGTGAAGTCCTTCTCCACGGCCGGCAAGGTCGTCCTGGCCGCCAACCCGAAGTACGACGGCGGCGAGAAGCCCGGCATCCCCACCGTGAACCTCCTCCCCTTCACCACGGCGGACGCCGAGAAGAACGCGCTGCGCTCCGGGAGCGTCGACTACGGCTACATCGAGGCGACCGACCTCGACCAGAAGGCGAGCTTCACCGCGCAGGGCTACACCGTGAAGCCGTGGTCGGGCTGGGCGATCACCTACATGCCGTACAACTTCAACAACCCTGCCATGGGCGCCGTGTTCAAGCAGCTCTACGCCCGGCAGGCCGTCCAGCGCTCCATCGACCAGGCCGGTCTGGCGAAGGTCATCTTCAACGGGACGGCGGTGCCCGGATACGGACCGGTCCCGCAGGCGCAGAGTTCGTCGTTCCTGTCGGCCACGCAGAAGAGCGACCCGTATCCGTTCTCCACATCGGCCGCCAAGTCCCTGCTCACCGGCCATGGTTGGGCCGAGCAGGGTGGGGTGATGACCTGCACGAGCCCGGGGACCGGGGCCGCCCAGTGCGGTGAAGGGGTCGCCAAGGGCACCAAGTTCCAGATGCAGGTGCTGTCGCAGTCCGGTTCGACGGTGACCGACAACATGATGAGCGCGATCCAGTCCTCGCTGGCGAAGACCGGCATCAAGTTCTCCATCAAGACCGCGCCGGTCAACTCCGTGCTGTCGCAGACCCCGCAGTGCACGGCCTCGCAGTCGATCTGCAAGTGGCAGCTCTCCTTCTTCGGTACGGCCGGCAGTTGGTACTTCCCGGCCTTCCCGACCGGCGACTCCCTGTTCCAGTCCAAGGGCGGCGCGAACTTCGGCAACTACTCCAATGCCGACGTCGACAAGCTCATCTCGGCGTCCACCACGTCGAGTTCGACCCAGGCGATCCAGGACTACAGCGCGGCCCTCGCCAAGGACCTCCCGGTGATCTGGCTGCCCGAGCCCGACTACCAGATCTCCGTGGTGAAGAGCGGCCTCGGCGGCTTCTCCCAGGACCCCCTCGCCAACTTCCACCCCGCACAGTGGAAGTGGACGAGCTGAGGCATGGACACCCTCCTGTACCTGACCCGGCGGATCGCCCAGGCGCTGGTCGTGATCCTCATCGTGACGGTCGTGGTGTTCGGTCTGCTGCACGCACTGCCCGGCGGCCCCGCACGCGGGATCCTCGGCCCGCAGGCCACCCCGCAGCAGATCACCCTGTTCAACCACGACCAGGGCCTCGACCGGCCGCTGCCCGTCCAATACCTGTACTACCTGCGGCAGTTGCTGCACGGCGACTTCGGCACGTCGTACACCCTCAACGAGGCGGTGTCCCAGCTCATCGAGCAACGGCTCCCGAAGACACTGGTGTTGACCGTGCTGTCGGCCGTCGTCGGGCTGCTGCTCGCCCTTCCGCTGGGCATGTGGCAGGCGGTCCGGCGCAACAAGCCGGCCGACTACGTCATCACGACCCTGAGTTTCGTGGCGTACTCGACTCCCGTGTACTTCCTGGGACTTGTGCTGGTGCTGGTCTTCACCCAGATGCTGCGGTGGTTCCCGTCGCAGGCACCGCAGGGCGACACGGTGGCCCAAGTCTTCCAGGATCCCGTGGCGTTGGTGCTGCCCGTGGTGACGGGGGCGGCTTCGATGGTCGCCGTGTTCAGCCGGTACATGCGGGCGGCGACGCTGGAGAACCTCTCCGAGGACTACGTGCGGACGGCTCGGGCGGGGGGTTCGCGGCAGCGGGCGATTCTCTTCAGGCATGTGTTCCGGAACTCGTTGACGCCGGTGATCGCGATGCTGGGGTACTACGTGCCGGTGCTGTTCGGCGGGGCGCTGGTTGTCGAGCAGCTCTTCAACTACCCCGGGATGGGGCTGTTGTTCTGGAGTGCGGCTCAGTCGTCCGACTATCCGGTGTTGTTGGGGTGCGTGTTGGTGATCTCTGTGGCGACTGTGGTGGGGACGTTGCTTGCGGATGTTGTTCAGCGGGTTGTGGATCCTCGGGTCAAGGAAGGTCGGACGTGAGTGTTCAAAGTGCGGGCCGGTTGGAGCCGGCCGCGCCCCGCGGCGGAGCCGCAAATAGACACAGCCCCGCGCCCCTGGCGGCGCGCTTCGCGCGCAATCGACTCGCGGTTGCCGGGCTCGTCGTCGTTGCCCTCTTTCTTTTCTTCTGCTTCGTCGGGCCTCTCCTCTACTCCACCGATCAGGTTCACACCGATCTCACGCAGGTCAACCTCCGGCCCAGCGGGGCCCATTGGCTCGGGACGGACGCCGTCGGTCATGACGAGCTCGGGCGGCTCATGTACGGCGGGAAGGTCTCGCTGCTCGTCGGGCTGGCCGCCGGAGTACTCGCCACCGTGATCGGGACGCTCTGGGGGTCCGTCGCCGGGTATGCGGGTGGGTGGGTCGACGCGGTGATGATGCGGGTGGTGGACGCGGGCATCGCCATTCCGGCGCTGTTCATCCTGCTGGTCGTGTCGGCGATCACCAGTCCGGGGGTGCCGGGGCTGATCGTGATTCTGGGGCTGGTGTCCTGGCTGGTGCCGTCGCGGCTGGTGCGGGCGGAGACGTTGACGTTGAAGCGGCGGGACTATGTGCTGACCCTGCGGGCCATCGGGGGCACGCACGGCCGGGCCATCGCTCGGCACATCCTGCCCAACTCGGTGTCGACCATCGTCGTCGCGGCCACCTTCCAGGTCGCCGACGCGATTCTGCTCGTCGCCTATGTGTCCTATCTGGGGCTGGGAGTTCAGCCGCCGGAGACCGACTGGGGCGGCATGTTGTCGTCCGGGTTGACGGCCGCCTACTCGGGACGCTGGTGGCTGATCGTTCCACCGGGCCTCGCGATCATCCTCGTCGTGTGCGCGTTCAACGCGATCGGCGACGGGCTGCGCGACGCCTTCGACGTGAGGGGACGCGGATGAACAGCATCCTGGAGATCGAGAACCTGGGTGTCAGCTTCTCGACAGAGAGCGGTGAGGTGCCCGCCGTGCGCGGGGTGTCGTTGCGGGTGGCGCCCGGCGAGACGCTGGCCCTGGTGGGCGAGTCCGGGTCGGGGAAGTCGACGGTGGCGCTCGCCGCCCTCGGGCTGCTGCCGGGCAACGCCCGTGCCTCCGGGAGCGTTTCGGTCGGCGGCACGGATGTGGTGGGTGCCGGTGAGGCCGAACTCGCGCGGCTGCGTGGCCGTACGGCTTCGATGGTGTTCCAGGAGCCGGCCACCGCGCTCGATCCGCTGACCCGAATCGGCAGGCAGATAGCGGAAGTTGTCCGCAACCACCGGGACGTGTCCGCCAAGGAGGCGGCCGCGGAGGCCGTCGACCTGCTGCGCAGGGTCGGGATTCCCGAGCCGGAGCGGCGGGCCTCCGCCTTTCCGTTCCAGTTGTCGGGCGGACAGCGGCAGCGGGTCGTCATCGCGATGGCCATCGCCAACTCGCCCGGACTGCTCGTCGCGGACGAGCCGACCACCGCCCTCGATGTCACCGTGCAGGCCGACATCCTGGATCTGCTGCGGGCGTTGGCCGTCGACTCCGGGACGGGCGTGCTGCTGGTCACGCACAACATGGGGGTCGTCGCCGATTTCGCCGACCGGGTCGCCGTGATGCTGGAGGGGGAGATCGTGGAGACGGGGTCGGTGGAGGAAGTGCTGCTTCGGCCGACCCATGAGTACACGCGGCGGCTGCTGGCGGCCGTGCCCCGGCTCGCCGTGACGGGAACGGCGAGTGCCGTGCGTGAGGAGGGCGAGGGTGCTCCGGTGGTCGAACTCCGGGGTGTGGGTGTGCGGTTCGGGCGCGGGCCGCGTGCCGTGCGGGCGCTGGACGAGGTGTCGTTGACCGTGCGGGCCGGGGAGACGGTGGGGCTCGTCGGTGAGTCGGGGTCCGGCAAGTCGACCGCCGCGCGGGTGGCGTTGGGGCTGGTCGCGCCGGAGTCGGGGGACGTCTCGCTCTTCGGGACCGATCTGCGCCGGGCGCGGGGGCGGGCGCGGCGGGCCCTGCTGGCCGGAGTTGGTGTGGTGCTGCAGGATCCGGTGGCCTCGCTGGACGCGCGGATGAGTGTCGGGGAGTGCGTGGCCGAGCCCTTGCGGGTGCACCGGCGTGGCATGGGGGCGGCCGAGCGGCGCGAGCGGGTCGCCGAGGTGCTCGAACTGGTGCGACTGCCCAGGGAGTTGGCGCGGCGCGGGCCGCGTGAACTGTCCGGCGGGCAGCGGCAGCGGGTGAGTCTCGCGCGGGCGCTGGTCCTCGCACCGCGCCTGCTCGTCGCGGACGAGCCGACGAGCGCGCTGGACGTGAGCGTGCAGCGGACCGTGCTGGAGGTGATCGCCGAGTTGCAGCGGGAGCTGGGGTTCGCCTGTCTCTTCGTCTCCCACGACCTGGCCGTGGTGCAGCGGTTCGCGGGGCGGGTCGTCGTGATGCGGGGCGGGCGGGTCGAGGAACAGGGGCCGACCATGAGCACGCTGCTGCACCCGGAGACCGAGTACACGCGGCGCCTCATCGCCGCCGTGCCGGTACCGGATCCGGGTCTCCAACGGGAGCGCAGAGAGCGCCGGGTGGCGTCGGGGACGGGGGCCGGCGCGTGAGCGAGGCTCCCGAGGTGGTGGCCGGCGTGGACATCGGCGGGACCACCACTCAGGCCGTGCTGTGCACCGCCGGGCTCGACGTCGTGGACCGGGCGGAGGTGGCGACCCCGGCGCGCGAGGGCGGCGCGGCTATGGTCGGAGCCGCGCTCTTGGCGCTACGGCTGCTGCTGGACCGTAGTCCCGCCCGGTTGCTCGGGGTCGGGGTCGGGGCGGCCGGTGTCGTGGACGCGCGGGCCGGGCGGGTCCTGGTGGCGAGCGACTCGTTTCGGGGCTGGGCCGGGTTCGAGGTGACGGCGGCCGTCGAACGGGCCCTGGGAGTACCGGCGTTCCTCGACAACGACGTCAACGCGTTTCTGCGCGGGGAGGTGGCCCGGGGCGCGGTCGTGGGCGAGGAGAACGTGCTCGGGATGACCCTCGGTACCGGGGTGGGCGGTGCACTGTGGCTGAAAGGCGCCCTTCACGACGGGCCTCGGGGGGCTGCGGGCGAGATCGGCCATGTCCCCGGGTTCGGCGAACTGCCCTGCACCTGTGGTGGTCGGGGGCATCTGGAGACGCTGGCGTCGGGGCGTGCGATCGCGGCGCGGTACGGGGAGCGGACGGGTCTGGAGCTCACCGCTCGTGCCGTCGCCCTGGCGGCCGGGCGGGGCGATCCGGACGCGCTGGCGGTGTACGAGGAGGCGGGGCGCGGGGTCGCCCGTGCCCTGCTGATCACGGCGGGGCTGCTGGATGTCACCACCTGTGTGATCGGCGGGGGTGTGAGCCGGTCGTGGGCGTTGGTCGAGTCGGCCGTCGAGAAGACCCTGGCGCTGGAGCCGCCGGTGAGCGGTCACCCGGTGCGGGTGCTTCCGGCGCTGCTGGGCGGTGACGCGGTGGCGATCGGCGCGGCGGCCCGGGCGCGGGCGGAGCTGCCGATCCACACAGGAGGCCCCCAGCAGACGCCCAGGTGAACGGCGAGAACCGGCCAAGCACGACCGTGTGATTGACGCACACGCGCCTCATCTCTACCTTCTGATCGACTTACCGAACTCCGTTCGTGATGTCGAACATGGTGTGCACGTCTGACCACTGGGCCGCTCGCATCCCCCTGGAGAACACATGGCCGTCCCCCCGCTCCCCCACCCGTCCCGCCGCCTGTTCCTGGGCATGGCCGCGACCGTCCCCCTCGCGGCCACCGGCGCGCTCGCCCTCGGCGCCGGCAGTGCCCAGGCCGCGACCAACTCGGCTTATGTCATGTGCTACTTCACCGAGTCGCCGACGTTCCTGGGCGCCAACTACGGTCTGCACCTGGCCGTCAGCACCGACGGTCTGGAGTGGACCCCGCTCAACCAGAACGCTCCCGTGGCCACCCCGACCGCGGGCTCCCTCGGTCTGCGCGACCCGTTCATCCTGCGCAAGCAGGACGGCAGCTTCGTGGTCCTCGCGACCGACCTCAACGGCACCGACTGGTCGTACGTCAGCCAGTACATCCACGTCTGGGACTCCCCCGACCTGCGTACCTTCACCGGCTACCGGCGGATGAAGGTGCACGACATGGACACCCACGCCTGGGCGCCGGAGTCGTTCTGGGACGCGGGGCGCGGCCAGTACGGGGTGATCTACTCGGCCGTCAACTCCAGCGGCCACAACGTCATCATGGTCAACTACACCAGCGACTTCGTGACCGCCGGGGATCCGCAGGTGTTCTTCGACCCCGGTTACGACGTCATCGACGGCGACCTCGCCGTGGGCGTGAACGGGGTCAACTACCTCTACTTCAAGAAGAACTCGACGCTGGTCGGCGCGAAGTCCACCTCACTGGACCCGGGCAGCTTCACCGAGTTCAGCACGGCGGTCTCGCACAACGGCACCGAGGCGCCGACGCTGGTCAAGTCCCTTGCGTCCAGCTCCACTTGGTACCTGTGGGGCGACACCTGGGACCCCAACGGGGTCTTCTACGCCTGGCAGACCAGCAGTCTGGCCGCCGGCACCTGGACCGCCGTGGACCAGAAGCTCTACACGCAGCCGCTCAACTCCAAGCACTGCGGCATCCAGCCGATCACCATGACCGAGTACAACAACCTCGTGGCCAAGTGGGGCACTCCGGCCTGGAACCGGCTCAAGTCCTACAACTATCCGGCGCGTTACGTCCGCCACTCCAACTACGTCGGCCGGATCGACGAGTACGCCTTCGACCCGTACACCGACTCGCAGTGGACGCTGGTGCCGGGCCTCGCCGACTCGGCCGGGGTGTCCTTCCAGTCGGTCAACTACCCGACCCGGTATCTGCGGCACTACGACTACGCGCTCCAACTCGACGTGAACGACGGCACGTCGACGTTCGCCGGGGACGCCACGTTCTACCGGACGGCAGGCCTGGCGAACTCCTCCTGGGCGTCCTTCCGGTCGTACAACAACCCGACCCGGTACATCCGGCACTCCAACTACGTGCTGCGGATCGATCCGATCTCCACGGCCACGGACCAGCAGGACGCGACGTTCCGCGTCGGTTACTGAGCCGCCGGACACACCGACGCGGGTGCCTCCCGGAGAATGGAGGCACCCGCGTCGTCGCCGGAGACGGTCAGCTCAGGCCGGCCGTCTTCAGCCAGGCCTTCGCCACGTCCAGCGGGTCCTTGTTCTGGGACTGGACCTTGGTGTCGAGGTCCAGCAGGGTCGCCGTGTCGAGCTTCGCGGAGACCGCGTTGAGGGCGGCGACACCGGCCGCGGAGAGGCCGCTCTTGTAGACGAGGGGCTGCACGTTCTCGAAACCGAAGAGCCGCTTCGGATCCTGGAGCGTGACGTGCTTCTCCTTGACGATGGTCGGGTCCGTGCTGAAGAGGTCCGCCGCCTGCACGGTGTTCTTCTTCAGCGCGGCGGCCGTCAGCGGACCACCCGCGTCCAGCGCCTTGAAGGACTTGAACTCCAGGCCGTAGACGGACTTCAGGCCCACCAGGCCCTGCTGCCGGGTCTGGAACTCCGGCGAGGCGCCGATGACCAGGTCCTTGGCGACGGACTTGAGGTCCGCGATGCTGGAGTCGGACGTGAGGTTGTACTTCTTCGCGGTCTCGGCGTTGAGGGTGACCGTGTCCTTGTCCTCGGCGGCGGCCGGGTCCAGCAGCGTCAGCTTGGAGTCCAGCTTGGCGTTGATCGCCGCCGTGGTCGCGGCGAGGGTCGCCGGGGTGGCCTTCGGGTCGAGGTAGGCCAGCAGCGCGCCGTTGTACTCGGGCAGCACGGTGATGGTGCCGCTCTTGAGCAGACCGTAGGTCGTCTCACGGCTGCCGATGTTCGGCTTGTAAGTGACCTTGACGCCCTTGGCCTTGAGCGCTTCGCCGTAGATGTCGCCGAGCAGGATGCTCTCGGCGAAGTTGTTCGAGCCGACGACGACCGTGTCACCACTGGCCTTGCTGCCCGCGAGGGGGTTGTCGTCCTTGCTGTCGGTGGACGAACCACACCCCGTGACAAGCGCAGCCGTGGCGGCGAGGGCGACGACCGCCGCGCCGGGGTACCTAGTACTGGACCAGCCGTTCTTCGCTGTAGAAGTCACAATTCCCGTTCCGGGCTCGGATGTTGGTACAGCCATGGCAGTGGCGCCCCCGCGCGGGGCGTGAACGCCGCACTCCACTGATCCAATCCAGCCGGTTCTTGGTCAGTCAAGAGAAGTCCGGTCACCGATTGGCCTCAATAGGTGCCCAGTTGTGAAGGCAAAGTAAACAGACCGGTCGCGAACACGGGCGCTTTGTAACTGATTCTTGACGTAGGGCGACGTGCTTGATCGTTCAAAGAGACGGTAGTCTCCCCGGAGTTGGCGTCGGTCACAGCGGTGTGCGGGGGCCGCTTCGATCAAAAACAGTCACGCGCCGGTCATCGCGATCCGTGACAGAACCCCGCAAAGGAGGCCTGGTGTCCATACGGGGCTTCGCAGACCGTTGGCCCTTCAGGCGCAAGCTCAATCTGCTCGTCGGCGTACCCCTCGCGGTGGTCGCGGTGCTGCTGGCGTATCTCATCGCGGATGAGGTCGGGCAGTCGACGGACGCGGGCGACGCGGCCCAACTGGTGCGTGACAGCGGGCAGGTCGCCAAGCTGGTGAACCTCGTGGAGGCCGAGCACCAGCAGGCCATCCTGCTCTCGGTCCGCTTCGAGGCCACCCACGACGGCGGCACCCCCTCGACCGCCGCCTACCGGGCGGCCCAGCACGCGGTGGACGACCAGGTCGGGACGGTGCGCGACACCTTCGGCGACCGGCTGCCGGCCAGCGAGGCCCAGGCGCTGAAGGAGATCACCGGCCTGGAGACGCTGCGCGGCACCGTCGAGCAGAGCTATCTGCCCGCCGACAACATCGACCCGGCGTACACCAGCGCCTCCGACGGCCTGATCGACGGGCTCGACCTCGAACACAACGCGAACCTCGCCACCACCTTCACCGGCAACCTGCTGGACTCCGTGCTGCGGGCCGACGCCGCCCACAGCTCGTTCGAGACCAGCGTGTTCTCGGCGACCACCGGTGACAGCAACGCGCTCATCGAGTTCAACAACGCGGTCGGCGCCTACGACCTCTACACCTACCAGGCCGCCCGCTTCGCCCGGTTCGCCACCGAGGAGCAGGCCGACCAGCTCTCCGGGATCGAGCACACCCTCGCGCAGCGGTCCATCGCCGAGGCCTACGCCGAGTTGCAGATCGACCCCAGCGGGCTCCAGGCGGAGTCTCCGGGCGCGATCCGCGCGGCCTTCGCCGACGCCATGAGCGACTACCCCGCCTTTCCGCAGCAGGCCGCGAGCCGACTGAAGATCACCAACTCGCTCATCGGCCAGATCGCCACCCGCGCCGACAGCGCGTCCAGCTCCGCCTCCTGGCGCGCCGGGCTGCTGCTGAACCTCTCGCTGCTGGGCTTCGCGCTGTGGATCGTCTTCGCGGTGATCGTGCGCCGCTCGGTGGTCCGGCCGGTGCAGGCGCTGACCGGTGCCGCCCAGCAGGTCGCCGAGGTCGCGGGCCGTGAACTGGCCCGGGTGGCCGACGACGACGCCGAGGACGACGGCCCACCGCTGCTGCGGGACATGCCGGTCACCGCGAAGGACGAGATCGGCGACCTCGCCGAGGCCTTCAACCATGTGCAGACCACGGCCGCCGCGCTGCTGGCCCGCCAGGTGCTCAGCCGGCGCAACATCGCCGAGATGTTCGGCAACGTCGGCCGCCGCGTCAGCAACCTGACGACCCGTCAACTCGCGCTGATCGACGCGGTGGAGCGCGGCGAGACGGACCCGGCGCTGCTCGAACGCCTCTACTCCATCGACCACATCGCCGTCCGTCTGCGCCGCAACGCGGACAGTCTGATGCTGCTCGCCGGCATCCGCGAGACGGTGATGGACGGCGGCCCCACCGAACTCACCAACGTCGTACGGGCCGCGCTGGGCCAGATCGAGGGCTTCCAGCGGGTGAGCCTGCGCGCCGTCACCGAGGTCATGGTGGAGCCCGACATCATCGGCGACCTCACGCTGATGGTGGCCGAACTCCTGGAGAACGCGGTCTCGTTCTCGCCCGCGGGCAGCCCCGTCGAGGTGGTCGTACGGACCGACAGCGACGACGCGCTGATCGTGGTCGCCGACCACGGTCTGGGCATGAGCGCCGAGCGCATCGCCGAGGAGAACGCCCGGCTGATCCGCCGTGAGCGTCTCGACGTGGTGCCGACGAAGGTGCTGGGTCTGTTCGTGGTCGGTACGCTGGCCCGCCGCTGGGACATCGACGTCACGCTGGCCCGCACCCCGGGCGGCGGTGTGACGGCGGAGGTGACGATCCCGGCGACACTGCTGCTGCGGATGAGCGCGCTGGCCTCCGGCGGTTCGACGGCGGGCAAGGAGTTGGCGTCCGCAGCGGCGGTCAACTCCGGTCAGGAGCAGCACCGTCCGGCCCCCTCCTGGGCAGCCCCGGAGCCCGGCCCCGTTCCGACGGCCGCGCACTCCGGCCGACCGGCCACCGGTGCCGAGTCCGCGCGGCCGACCCCCGCCGACGAGGCTCCCGCGCGTCACGACTCCGGTTTCGTCGCTCCCCCCGGACCCCGGCCCGCCGCCGTCATCAGGACCGCGGAGGAGCACGCCCGGGCCGCTGACCAGCCCGCCCCGCTCCCCCGCAGGGTCTCCCGGTACGAGACAGCCCCGGCCGCCGAGTCCGACTCCGTTCCCGCCCCCGGTGACGGCGACAGCACCGGAGGCTCCCGCCCCCTGCGCCGCCGTGTCCGGGGCGCCACCCTTCGTACGGGCGCCGACGCCGCCGCCCAGCAAG
Source organism: Streptomyces sp. NPDC005492 (assembly GCF_040605995.1). NCBI lineage: Bacteria > Bacillati > Actinomycetota > Actinomycetes > Kitasatosporales > Streptomycetaceae > Streptomyces > Streptomyces sp. NPDC005492. The sequence goes on along the minus strand of NZ_JBEXDX010000011.1, from coordinate 86,019 downwards.
CCGCCCGGCAGGCCGCACCCCGGCCCGCCGACGCGGACGCCGTCCGCTCGGCCCTCGAAGAGTTCGAGGCCGCCGTGGAGCGGGCGCATCGCGACAGCGACACCCTCTCGGGCCTGCGTGTCACGGACGCGGACCACCCGCACGACCAGAACGACCTCCCGAAAGGAGCTGAGCAGTGAGTACGTCGACAGGTGAAACTCCCGGGGGAGGCACCACGCCGGCCGAACTGCAGGCAGCCGCGGCCGATTTCAACTGGCTGCTGAACCGTTTCGCGAAGGAGACCGCGGGTGTCGTCGACGCCATCGCGGTGTCCTCGGACGGTCTGCTGATCGCCGTCGCCGAACTGCGTGAGCACGCCCACTCGGAGCGGCTGGCGGCCATCGTCTCCGGCATCACCAGCCTGGCCGCCGGCGCCTCGGGCAACTACGGTCTCGGCGCCCTGAACAAGGTCATCATCGACCTGGAGGGCGGTCATGTCCTCGTCTCCGCGATCGGCAGCGGCGCCGTCCTCGGCGTGGTCACCGACAAGGAGGCCAAGCTCGGCAACATCGCCTACGAGATGACGCTGTTCGCCAACCGTGCCGGTTCCGCGCTCAACCCCCAACTGGTGCTCCAGTTGAAGAACAGCGTCGGCGCCGCTTCGGCTCGGTGACCGGTCCCCGACCGGTCGAGAGAGGAACAGCCACTCATGCCCGACGGCCGCACTCCGAGCGGTGCCGGCGCGGACGGGGACACCCCTCCGGGTCACGATCCGGTGCGCCCGCCGTCCGCCGTACGGCCGTTCCTGGTCACCGCCGGCCGGGTGGCGGGCGCGGGTGCGGCGGCCTCGGAACGGCCGATCCCCGTCGAGACCCAGGTGGTGGCCACCGCCGCCGGGCTCGACGTGCTCGACCGGCTCTCCTTCGAGCAGCACGACATCGTCGCCGCCTGCCGGCAGCCGCAGTCCCTCGCGGAGATCGCGGCCCGGCTGCGGCTGCATCTGAACGTGGTGCGGGTCCTCGCCGAGGACCTGCGCGCCGCCGGGCAGTTGACGGTCCATGTGCCGAACGCCGACATCGTCCATGACCCGACCGTCCTGCGAAGGGTCATCGATGGCCTCCGCGCCATCCCCAACTCCCGGGGAGTACTCCGTGACACCGACTGAACCGGTCGCCCGCGGTGCGGCCGCTCAGACCGTCGTACGACCGCCGCTGCCGGTGAAGATGGTCGTCGCGGGCGGCTTCGGCGTGGGCAAGACCACCACCGTGGGCGCGATCTCCGAGATCGAGCCGCTCACCACCGAGGCCGCCATCACCGAGGTCGCGGCGGGCGTGGACGACCTGTCCCACACCCCGCGCAAGACCACGACCACGGTCGCGATGGACTTCGGCTGCATCACCATCGACCCCACCCTGAAGCTGTATCTGTTCGGCACGCCCGGACAGGACCGGTTCGGCTTCATGTGGGACGACATCGTGGAGGGCGCGGTCGGCGGTCTCGTCATCGTCGACACCCGCCGGCTCGACGACTGCTACGCGGCGGTCGACTACTTCGAGCACAAGCAGATCCCGTTCGCGGTCGCCCTGAACGCCTTCGACGGCAAGATCGAGCACTCCCTGGACGAGGTCCGCTGGGCCCTCGACGTCAACGAGCGGGTCCCGGTCATCGCCTTCGACGCCCGCGAGCGCGGCTCGGTGCGGGACGCGTTGCTGGTCGTACTGGAGTTGGCGCTGGCGCGCACGGAGAGCTGACGGAAGCACATGGCAGGAGGGCCCGAGCGATCAACTGCTCGGGCCCTCCTGCCGTTCGGGCTCTCAGCTTCTGCGCACGCCGGGTGAGACCGCGAGCCGTGCGATGCCCCAGAACACCGCGAGGGTCACCAGGGCCATGCCGGCGACCAGGCTGGCCCCGCCGACGACCTTCTCGTAGTTCTTCTGGTAGAGGCCGTCGATGATGTAGCGGCCGAGGCCGCCGAGGCTGACGTAGGCCGCGATGGTGGCCGTGGAGACGATCTGGATGGCCGCCGAGCGCAGACCGCTGAGGATCAGCGGGAGCGCGACCGGCAGTTCCACCTGGAAGAGGACGCTCGCCTCGTTCATGCCCATGCCCCGGGCGGCGTCGACCGGGGAGGGGTCGACGGAGCGCATCGCCTCGTACGTGGTGACCAGGATCGGCGGTACGGCGAGGACGACCAGCGGGATCATCACCGGCACCAGGCCGAAGCCGATCAGCACGAACATCAGCACCAGCAGACCGAAGCTGGGCAGCGCGCGGGCGGCGGTGGCGATGAGCGAGAGGGCGTTGCCGCCGCGCCCGGTGTGGCCGGTCAGCAGGCCGACGGGGAGGCCGATGGCGGCGGCGATGGCGAGCGCGATCAGCGAGTACTGGACGTGCTCGCGCAGCCGGGTGGGGATGCCGTCGTAGCCGTGCCAGTGGGTGCTGTCGCTGAAGAACAGGTTGATGTAGTGGAGTACGTTCACCGGGCTGCGTCCTCCAGTACGGCTTCGGCCGGTTCGGGCCGGTCCTCGGCCGGGCGGGCCCTGCGGGTGCCGCGCGGCATCCAGGGCGTGAGCAGCAGACGTACGGCGACCAGGACGGCGTCCACGACGATGGCGAGCACGGCCGTGGTGATCACGGAGAGCCAGATCAGCCGCGGCTGGTGGTAGATCTGGCCGTCGTTGAGCAGGTTGCCCAGCGCGCCCTGGTTGCCGATGAGCATGCCGACGCTGACGAGGGAGATGCTGGAGACGGTCGCCACCCGCAGGCCCGCGATGATCGCGGGCACGGCGATCGGCAACTGCACCTGGAGATACCGGCGTACGGGCCCGAGGCCCATCGCGGTGGCCGCGTCCAGGGTCTCCTGGGGCACCGAGCGGACGCCGTCCACGATCGCCGGGACGAACACCACGAGGCTGTACACGCCGAGCGGGATCATCACGGTGGTCTCGGTCTGGCCGGTGTAGTCGATGAGGACGACGAAGAAGGCCAGCGAGGGGATCGCGTAGAGCACGGTGGTGATCCACAGCACCGGCGGGTACAACCAGCGCAGCCGCACGCAGAGTTGGGCGATCGGCAGCGCCACCACCAGGGCGACGAGGACCGGGATCACGGCCTCCCGCAGATGCAGGCCGATCAGTCCGAGGTAGCTGTTCTGAAGGTCGCTGGGGATGCGGAACCAGTCGTTCATCCGGCGACCTTGCTGTCCTTGCGGCCCGCCGCGTGGGCGCTGCGGATCGCCTCGCCGACGGCGGCCTGCGACACGACCCCGACCACGCGCCCGGCGCCGTCCACGGCAACCGCCCACCCGGTGGGCGACAGCACCGCGCCGTCGAGCGCGGCCCGCAGCGAGTCCTTGCCGGCCTCGAACGGGCGGCCGTGGGCGATGAGTCGGGTCGTGTCCACGGCTCCGGCGGTGAGCGCGCCGGGTTCGCTCCAGCCGAGCGGCCTGCCGTCCAGGTCGGTGACGAGGAGGTAGGGCACGTCGGGCGTGGTGCGTTCGGCGATCTGCTCGGCGGTGCAGTCGACGGCGACGATCGGGGAGGTCTTGAGGTCGAGGCCCGCGGAGGAGAAGAAGGACAGGCGCCGGATGCCGCGGTCGGTGCCGAGGAAGTCCTCCACGAAGACGTCCGCCGGGTCGGACAACAGCTCGGCGGGCGGGGCGAACTGGGCGAGTTTGCCACCGGTGCGCAGCACCGCGACCATCGTGCCGAGCTTGATGGCCTCGTCGATGTCGTGGGTGACGAAGACGATGGTCTTGCCCAACTCGTCCTGGAGCCTGAGGAGTTCGTCCTGAAGGCCCTTGCGGACCACCGGGTCGACGGCCGAGAAGGGCTCGTCCATGAGGAGGACGGGCGGGTCGGCGGCGAGGGCGCGGGCGACGCCGACGCGCTGCTGCTGGCCGCCCGAGAGCTGGTAGGGGTACCGCTTGGCGAGGGCGGCGTCGAGGCCCACCCGCTCCATGAGTTCGGTGGCCCGCGCCCTGGCCTTCTCCTTGCCCCAGCCGAGCATGCGGGGCACGGTCGCGATGTTGTCGACGATCGTGCGGTGCTGGAAGAGGCCGGCGTTCTGGATGACGTAACCCATCGACCTGCGCAGCGTGTTGACCGGCTGCTTGGTGATGTCCGCGCCGTCCAGGGAGATCGTGCCCTCGCTGGGGTCGATCATCCGGTTGATCATGCGCAGGGTGGTCGTCTTGCCGCAGCCCGAGGGGCCGACGAGGACGGTGATCGAGCGGTCCGGTATGTCCAGGGACAGTTGGTCGACCGCCACCGTGCCGTCCGGGTACCGCTTGGTGACTGAATCTATCCGTATCAAAACGCCGAATACCCTTCGGGTTTGGCAGAAACTGCCCGTTCTCGGCCACGGTCGCAGGCCATTGGGGGCAGAGTCTAGACCGCTTGTGTTGCGAGAACTTGGCGGGATCCGCGGGCGCGGACCGATCGCCGGCGGCCGGAAAGCGCTGTTGACCGGTCGGTTGCCGAGTACTGTCATGGACAGGGGTCGACCACCCCTGCCCATCCTTGACCGCATACGCACGCATCCGACCGTCCGATGACGAGGAGCGCGACGTGACGAACGGCGGTACGTCCCCCTCCGACGCCGCCGTGCTCGCCCGGGGACGGAAACTCCTGGCCCTCGCCGGGGACGCGCGGGGCCGGGACTCGGCCGAGGAGGCGCGGACGCTGGCGCTGCGGGCCGCCGCCGATCTGGAGCGGGGCGTGCGGCTCACCGGCGGTACGGGTGCACCCTCGGCCGTACGCTGCCGGGCGCTGCTGGACCTGGCGGAGGCGCGGGCCGTCGCCGCCGCCGACAGCGGGGCGACCGGTGTGCTGGAGGCGTTGCACGAGGCGGTGGAGACCGTCCGGGACGTGGGTCCGGACCTACGGGTGGTAGCCCTGCGCAGACTCGCCGAGGCCCACAGCGCCCGCTACCGGTACACCGCCGACCCGGCCCAACTCGACGCCGCCGACCGGGTGTTCGCCCAGGCGCAGGATCTGGTGCAACGCGACGACCCGGTCCGGGCGGAGCTGTTGGCGAGCCGCGGCGAGGTGCTGCTGGCGCGGGCCGAGAGCGGTGGCGGACTGCCGGTGGCGGCGGAGGCGGTGCGGGAGCTGCGCTCGGCGCTGGCGCTGACCGCGGGCGGTGATCCCCGGCTGGCCGAGCGGCAGTTGCTGTTCGGGCGGGCCCTGCGCCGGCATCACACGGCGGGCGGCGCGGCGACGGATCTGCACGAGGCCGAGTGGATCCTGGCCCGTGCGGCCCGCGGCGCCCGGACGGACCGTACCGCCGCGCTGGCCTGGCTGGAGCGGGGCGAAGTCCTGCTGACCCTGGCCGGGGCGACCGGCGCACCGGAGTGGCTCGACCTGGCGGCCGAGTCGTACCACCACGGCGCCCGCAGCGCGTCCCTGGCCCACGAGCCACTCCTCGCCGCACAGGCCCACCACCAGCGCGGCGGAGTCCTGGAACGAACGGCGGGCCCGACCCGCGCACTCAAGTCCTACCAGGCCGCCTGGGCACGATGGCAGGAGGCCGGAGCGGCACAGGGGCCACAGGCCCGGTCCACATTCGAGCGCATGACCGCGCTCGGCGTTACGACATAGAGGAGCACAGGGTGGCGGACTTGGCCGAGGACGAACGGAACGCGGGAGTCGCGGGAAGCGGGCCGACCACGGGGCCGGGGCACGAGCGGGGCGCGCCGCACCCGCACCCGGAGGGCACACCTCTGCCCGCCTACGCCGCCTACCCGGTGTCGGGCGGGAAGTTGGCGGACTCGGCGGAAGCCCCGCAGGCCGTGCGGTACGGCCCCGACTGGAGCGAGGACGCGCCACTGCCCGACCCGGCCGCGCTGCTGGCGCAGGCGCACCATCCCCTGCCAAGCGCGGAATCGGAGGGCCCCGCCCAAACCCCGCAGGCCACGCGGCACGGACCTGGCCGGCGCACGGGCCGACCGTCGCCCGACCACACCGCTGTCGAACCGGCCGCGCCGCAGGCGCAGGCGCACCATCCCCTGCCAGGCGCGGAATCGGAGGGCCCCGCCCAAGCCCCGCAGGCCACGCGGCACGGACCTGGTCGGCGCACGGGCCGACCGTCGCCCGACCACACCGGCGTCGAACCGGCCGCATTGCGGACGCAGGCGCACCATCCCCTGCCAGGCGCGGAATTGCAGAGCCCCGCCCAAACCCCGCAGGCCACGCGGCACGGACCTGGCCGACGCACGGGCCGACCGTCGCCCGACCACACCGCTGTCGAACCGGCCGCGCCGCAGGCGCAGGCGCACCATCCCGTGCCGGGCGCCGAGTCGGAGGACTCGGCACAAGTCGCGCAGGCCGTGCGGCACGAACCGGGTCGGCGCGGGGACCAGCCGCGCACGCCGGCCCCCCACCCCGACCACACCCCCCTCCCCGACTACACCGGCGTAGATCTGACCGCGCTGCGGGCGCAGGTCGACCATCCTGTGCTGGGGGCGGTGCTCGCCACTCTGCTTGCTCGGTCCTGTCATGCCGACGGGGGGCTCGTCGCGTATCACGAGGACTCGCCCGGGGCAGAACGATAGGGGCGGCAGAGCGCCGGCCGACGGGAGGCGATGCTGTGCACAGGGCGTCGGACCACAGCTTACGGACGGCCAGGGACCGGGAACTCGCGCCGTGGCCGCACGCCGTGCTCGACGTGGCGGCTCTGCGGCGCGCGGGGCAACGGCCGTTCCCCTTCCGGCAGTTCGTCCTCAAGGTGCACGGCCGCTGCAATCTCGACTGCACGTACTGCGTGATCTACCAGGGCCAGGACGCCAGTTGGCGCGGCCGGCCGGCCCGGGTGAGCCCGCTGGTGATGCGGCGCACGGCGCGCAGGATCGCCGAACACGCCCTGGCGCACCGGCTGTCCGAGGTGCGGATCGATCTGCACGGGGGCGAGCCGCTGCTGTCCGGGGCGGAGACCGCGCTCGCCTACACCGCCGCCGTACGCGCGGCGCTGCCCGCGCACATCGCGCTGCGGACCACCGTGCAGACCAACGGCACCCTGGTCACCGAGCGGACCCTGGACCGGCTCGCCGACGCGAACATCCGGGTCGGACTGAGCCTGGACGGCGGCACCGCCGTACTGAACCGGCGTCGGGTGGACCACGCGGGACGGCCCTCCTGGCCGGCCGCCGCACGGGCCGCGCGGCTGCTGGCCGACCGCCCGGAGCTGTACGCCGGGATCCTGTGCGCCATCGACGTCACCAGCGATCCCAAGGACGTGTACTCCTCGCTCGCCGAACTGCGCCCGCCCCGCCTGGACCTGCTGCTGCCGCACGCCAACTGGTCCAGCCCGCCCCCGGGACTGACCGCCCGCTCGCCCCATGACCCGCGCGCCCAGCGGGCCGTACCCACGCCGTACGGCGACTGGCTGGCGACCGCCTTCGACCTGTGGTGGGACGGCCCGCCGGACGGGACACAGCCCCGGGTGCGGCTGTTCACCGAGATCGTGGCGCTGCTGCTCGGCGTCCCCAGCGCCACCGAGTCCGTGGGGCTGTCGCCGACCTGCGCTGTGGTGGTGCACACGGACGGTGCCGTCGAACAGATCGATTCACTGAATCTCGCCTACGACCGCGCCACCGCCACCGGGTTCGACGTGTTCGGGCACAGCTTCGACGAGGCGCTCGACCATCCCGGGATCGTGGCCCGCCAGATCGGGGTGGAAGGGCTCGCGGACGAGTGCCGGGCGTGCCCGGTCGGGCGGGTGTGCGGCGGCGGCAACTACGGGCACCGCTACTCCGCCGGGACCGGCTTTCTGCACCCTTCCGTCTACTGCGCGGATCTGGAACAACTGGTGCGGCACGCGTCCCGGCGGCTGAGCGCGGTGATGCCCGAGGACCGACCTCGTATCGACTAGGGTGCACGCGAAAACCAGCGAAACAGTCACATCACAGTCAATCCGTGCCAATAAGTTCATTTCGGTGTAAAGGGAGACGGTCGGATGACCGACAGGTCCAAGGGCGCCGAGTCCCACGAGCACTTCACCATCAGCTACGCGGGTTTCAACCGGCCGTGGGCCACCTGGATCGCCCACCAGTTGGAGCAGTTGGGACACGCGACGACACTGCTGCGGTGGGACCCGCCGAAGGAGATGTCGCTCGCCGAGGCGCTGCGCAATCTGCTGGAGGCTCCGGGCCGGGTCCTGCTGGTCCTCGACGACTGGTACTTCTCGCTGGGCCCGCGCACCGACGCCGAGTGGACCCAGGCGCTGCACGAGGTGGTGCCGGCCCATGTCGACCGGTTCTCCGCCGTCAGCGTCGCCACCCGCGCGCTGCCCGCCACCGCCGCCCCGCTGCGCCCGGTCGATCTGCGCGACCTGGACTCGCGCGAGGCCCGCCGCCGTATCCTGCGCCGCCTGGACCTGGACCCGGCCGCCGCGCCCGGGCCGGTGAGCGGCACCGCGCCGCGCTTCCCGAACGACCCGCCGGCCGTGTGGAACGTACCGCGCCGCAATGTCCGCTTCACCGGCCGCGACGCCATCCTGGAGAAGCTGCACGCCCGCTTCGAGGAGGGCGGACGCGGCGGCGCCCGGGTCGCCCTGCGCGGTATCTCGGGTGTCGGCAAGAGCCAGATCGCCATCGAGTACGCGCACCGGTTCGGCAACGACTACGACATCGTGTGGTGGGTGGGGGCGCGGTTCCGGGCGCCGGCCCGTGAGCAGTTCGCGCAGTTGGCGCCGAGGCTGGAACTGCCGGTCGGGCAGGAGCTGGGCGAGCGGATCCGGGCGGTCCACGAGGCGCTGCGCACCGGTCAGCCCTACCGCCGCTGGCTGCTCGTGCTGGACAGCGCAGACGACATGGAGCAGATCGAGGACCTGCTGCCGGAGGGCAACGGCCATGTCCTGATCACCACCCTCACCCAGGACTGGGCCACCTCGGGCAGCGTCACCGAGATCGAGGTGCAGCCCTTCCGCCGTCCCGAGAGCGTCGCCTACGCCCGCCGCCGGGCGCAGCGGCTGACCGAGACCGAGGCCGACGACCTCGCCGACGCCGTGCAGGACCTGCCGCTGCTGCTGGCCCAGACGGCGGCCTGGCTGGACGCCAACGTCATGCCGGCCAAGGACTATGTGGCGATGATCCGGCGCGGCGAGGCCAGCCAGATCGGGATCCGGATCTCCTCCGACTACCCGATGGGCTTCCAGACCAGTTGGTCGATAACTCTCAACACGCTCCAGGAGAACAACCCCGAAGCGGTGGAACTCCTGCACCTCTTCGCGCTGTTCTCACCGGACGCCATCCCGGTCCGGCTGATGCAGGCCGCCCACCCGTCCGACCTGCCGGCCCATCTCGCCGCGCTCGCCGCCGACCCGATCCGCTGGCACACGGCGCTGCGCAGGCTCTCGGAGTCCACCGCGGTCCGCCTGGACTACGTCGAGTCCTCGGAGGCCGAGCCTGCCGTGGAAAGCGTGTCCATGCACCGCCTCTACCACAGCTTCCTGATCAGCACCCTCACCGAGGACCGCCGCGAGACCCTGTCCAAGACCGCCTGCACGCTGCTGGCGGGCGCCGACCCGCGGCGGCCCAACGACACGCGTGAGTGGACGCGTTACGCGGAGCTGATCCCGCACCTGGAGACCGCGGGCGCGCTGGACAGCCGTGAGCCCGTGGTCCGCCAGCTCGTGCTGAACTGCATCGACTACATGCGCGTACGGGGCGAGAACCGGGCCGCGCTGCGGCTGTGCGAGCAGACCGTCGCCCGCTGGCGCACCCGGCTGGAGCCCGACGAGCGCGACATGCTGGTGCTGACCCACGACCACGCCAACATGCTGCGGCGCAGCGGCCGTTACCGGGAGGCGGAGGCCGTCGGCCGTGCCGTCCTGGACCAGCTCGCCGAGACCCGCGCCGACGACGACCCCGACCTGCTGCGCGCCAAGAACGGCCTGGCCGGCACCCTGGTGTCGCTGGGCCGCTACGACGAGGCCCACCAGATGTTCGAGGAGTGCGTCCACGCGTACTCGGACACCCTGGGCACCGAGGCCCCGCGCACCCTCCAGGACCGCGGGAACCTGGCCGTCGTCACCAGCCTCCTGGGCCGCTACGAGGAGTCGCTGCTGCTGCACCGCGACATCCTGCTGATCCGGGAGCGGCTGCTGAACCCGCGCCACCATCTCACCCTGCGCTCCGGCATGTTCTACGCCTGGATGCTCAGGCTGCTCGGCCGGTACGAGGAGGCCACCTCACGCCAGGAGCTGAACGTCCGGGCGCACCGGCAGGCGATGGACCGCTTCACCCCGCAGACCCTGTTCGCCGAACACAATCTGGCGCTGTGCATGCGGCGCACGGGCAATCTGCTGGGTGCCGAGTCGCTGATGCGCAGCGTGGTGGAGCGGTTCGTGCAGCGGCAGGGGCCGCGCCATCCCGACGCGCTGCTGGTGCAGGCGGACTTCGCGACCTTCAACCGCGAACACGGCAATCTGGAGCAGGCCCGGGAGATGGCGGCCACGGTCGCCGAGGACTACGCCAGGCTGGTGGGCCCCGAACACCCGTACGCGGTGGGCACGATGGGCAATGTCGGACTCGCGCTGTGGGAGTACGGGGAGCGGGACGAGGCACTGCGCATCGCGGAGCGGGCGCTGACCCAGATGCGTGCCGCGGTCGGCCCCACTCATCCGTGGGCGCTCGGCGCCGGGCTCAACGCGAGCGGTGCGCGGAGTCTGGCCGGCGACGAGGAGGGGGCGGCCGAACTCAGCCGTACCGTCCTGGAGTCGGCGCGCGTCTCCCTGGGCGAGACCCATCCGCTGACGCTCTCCTGCAAGGCGGCCCTGGCCGGTGACCAGCGTGCGCTGCGGCGCGGCCAGGAGGCCACCAAGCTGGAGAACGAGGCGCTTCAGCAACTCGCCGACACACTCGGCGCACAGCATCCCCATACCCTGTCCGTCCGCCGCAGGGAACGGCCGTATTGGGATTTCGAACCACTGACAACATGAGTCCCGGGCGGCAGTAGCATGGCCGAGTTCCGTTGCCCAAGGGGGACTTCGGCCGTCCTTGAGAGGTAGATCGTGCGGGGAAGAGATGGAGACGGCCCCTCCAGGCTGGGAGAGCGGGGGCCGCGCGGCGCGTTGCCCGACTTCGCGGATCTGGACCTGAGCGCCCTGTCCCGTCAGTCATCGCATCCGGTGCTCGCCGCCGTCGCCGGCGGCCTGCTGCCCCGGATGCTGCGTAACGAGCCCGCGATGGCCTACTACGAGGACGGCCCGTACCAGCTGTGACCGCCCTCTGGCCCCTTGAGGAACTCGACGTCGCGGAGTTACGGCGGTCCGGGGTACGGGCCGTGCCCTTCCGGCAGTTCGTGCTGAAGGTGAACGGCCGCTGCAATCTGGCGTGCAGCTACTGCTATGTCTACGAGGGCGCCGACAGCAGTTGGCGCGACCGCCCGAACCGGGTCTCCCCCGCCGTGGTCCGGCGCACCGCGACCCGGATCGCCGAGCACGCCGCCGCCCACCGACTGACGTCCCTCCAGATCAATCTGCACGGCGGCGAACCCCTCCTGGCCGGGGCCTCGAACCTCGTCGCCCAGGTCAACGCGGTGCGCGAGGCGGTCCGCGAGCGATGTGGCCGAACCTGCGCTGTTGACGCCTCCGTGCAGACCAACGGCACCCTCCTCACCGAGCACGCGGTGGCCGAACTCGCCGACGCGGGCGTACGGATCGGGGTGAGCCTGGACGGCGGCTCCCCCTGGCTGAACCGGCACCGGCGCGACCACGCGGGCCGCTCCTCGTGGACGGCGACCGTCGCCGGACTGCGGGTGCTGCGCTCCCGTCCCGAGGCGTACGCCGGAATCCTCAGCGTGATCGACCCGTCCTCCGACCCCGCCGAGGTCTACACGTCGTTCGCCGAGTTCGAGCCGCCCACCATGGATCTGCTGCTGCCGCACGCCAACTGGGCGTTCCCGCCTGCGGCCAAGGGCCCGCATCCCTACGGCGACTGGCTCATCCGGGTGTTCGACCTGTGGTTCGACGCCGGTGAACGGGCCGTGCCGATCCGGCTGTTCCACGAGATCATCGCCCTGCTCTTCGGACTGCCCGGCCGCGCCGAGGCGGTGGGCAACTCACCGGTCGTCGCGGTCGTCGTCGACACGGACGGCACGATCGAGCAGGTCGACTCCCTCAAGACCGCCTACGCCGGGGCGCCCGCGACGGGGTGCGACGTCTTCCGCCACACCTTCGACGACGTGCTGGACCATCCGGGCGTGGTGGCACGGCAGTTGGGCACCGCCGCGCTCGCCCCGACCTGTCTGGCCTGTCCGCTCGCAGAGGTGTGCGGAGGGGGCAACTACGCGCACCGGTATCGCCCGGTCGAGGGGTTCCGCAACCCGTCGGTGTACTGCGCCGACCTGGAACTCCTCATCCGGCACATCGCGGGCCGGGTGCGCGGCGCGGCCGATGTGGACATCCCAGCGGGATCAATCAACGCCCGCCGAGGACAAGGCTGTTGATGGCACGCCAGAATTGGGGAGGGTAAGGAAAGGATTCCGGCTCTCCGACGGGGGAAGTGCTGCATGGCGATCGTGACGAGGGTGGCCGCGGACGGCCTGAACCAGGAACGGCCGATCTATGTGGAGGTCGACACCGCGCCGCCCGGCGGTCTGGAGGAGATGTACGACGGGATCGACACCCGGGAGGGCGCCGCGGAGCGCGTGCTGGCGGTGGCCCGGGACGTCTACGGCGACGGGCTGGAACTGGCCCGGCGCTGCGCCCGGCAGGCGGCCGGCCGGCTCCACGACCTCGGTGAGGGGCTGACCCCCGACGAGGTGGAACTCCAGCTCTCCATCAAGCTCGACGCCGAACTCGGCGCGTTCCTGGTGAAGTCGGGGGCCGAGGCGCAGCTCCAGGTGACGTTCCGCTGGACACCGGGCAGCGCGTCGTGACGGGTCCGCTCGACGGCTCGGAGGTGCACATCCTGCCGTACAGCCATGTGGTCGGGCAGAGCGAACTGAAGCTCGCTCTCGAACTCAACTACATCGCGCCGCGGATCGGCGGTGTCCTCATCAGCGGGCAGCGGGGCACCGCCAAGTCCACGGTGGTGCGGGCCTTCTCGCTGCTGACCCGGGGCGAGCTGCCGGTGACCCTGCCGATCAACGCCACCGACGACCGGGTGCTGGGCGGCTGGGAGTTGGACGCCCTGATGCGGGGTGAGGCCCGGACGCAGCCGGGGCTGCTGGAGGAGGCCGGCAAGAAGGGGATGCTGTACATCGACGAGGTCAATCTGCTGGACGACCACATCGTCAACATCATCCTGGACGTCGTCTCCACCGGCGTGCTGTCCGTGCAGCGCGAGGCCATCGACACCGTACGGAACATAGGGTTCGGCCTGGTCGGCACGATGAACCCCGAAGAGGGCGGCCTGCGGCCGCAGTTGCTCGACCGGTTCGGTCTGATGGTCGCCGTGTCCGAGCTGGACCAGGAGCAGCGCCGGGCCATGGTGCTGGCCGTGCTCCGCTTCGACGACGCGGCCGGTACGGACTCCCCCTGGCTGGCCGAGGGCCTCGACCGGGACCGGGCGCTGCGCGAGCGGCTCGACCGGGCCCGGGAGGGTGTCCAGGACGTGCGGCTGAGCGAGGACATCGCGAGGCTGTGCGCCGATGTCGCCACCAGGCTGCGGGCCGTGGGCCATCGCGGCGAGGTGGTCACCGCCTGGGCGGCCCGTGCGCTGGCCGCCTTCGAGGAGGCGGACGCCGTGGCCGCCGACCATGTGCGCAGGGTGGTCCCGCTGTCCCTGCGGCACCGGCGGCCGGAGGCCGCGCACGGCGGTCCGGTCGAGTGGACGGCGGAGGAGTCGGAGCTGCTCGACGGGCTGCTGGGATGAGCGCGCCCGCGGAGAGCCGGTCGGTCGGTCCCCGGCAGCGCCTGTTACAGGTGCTGGCCTGTTCCGCGCTGGGTCCCGGTCTCGACGGGGTGCTGCTGTTCGACCTGGAGCCGGAGATGGTGGCCCCGGTGACGGACGCGTTCGCCGGCATCCTCCAGCTCCGCGAGCAGCGTCCGGTACGGCGGACGACGCTCGGTTCGGTCACCGGTGACGACGAGCTGTGGCTGCGGCCGACGCTGCGCCACGACGGGAACGGCGTCAACTTCTCTTTGGCGCCGGGCCCGTTGGTGGACAACGCGTCCGATTCCGCCACGGTCGTCGTGGTGCCGGATCTGGTCCGGCTCAGCCTGCCGGGCATGCGGGCCGCCGTACAACTGCTGGGGGCGGATGTCGCCGCGGTCGAGCGCTCCGGGTTCCGGGCCCGCTGGCGGCCCCGGGCCCGCTGGCTGGCCGCCTGCCGGGAGGCGGACATCGGCCGGCTGTCCCCGCACCTGCTGGACCGCTTCCCGATCCGGCTCAACGCAGCCGGTCTACGGCGGGTCAGCAGCGGTCCCGAGCGGGTGCTCGACGCGCTCGACGGGCAGGAACCCGAGCCGGGGCTGGGCGAGTTGCCGTCATCCTGGCGTACCGCGCTCGCGGCCCGGACCCGGTCGGCGTGCACGCTGACCGAGGAGGCGGCGGCGCACGCCGTGGGGCTGTTCCGCGGGGACACCAGTGGTCGGCGGGCGATCGGGCTGGCCCGGCTCGCCCGGGTGCTGGCCGTGGTGAACGGCGCCGAGACCTGTGGCCCCGACCGGGTCGACGAGGCGGCCCGGCTGCTGGGCGTGGCCGCGCCCTCATCACCCCCGGCGGGCCCCGGGCGTTCCGCCAACGGCACCTCGCTCGCCACCGGGAACAATTCCGACGGCCGGCCTCCGCCGACGGAGCAGCCGAAGGCGGAGCCGGTCCCCGAGGACACCCCGGCGACCGGTCAGGCGGGGGACGCCATGGCGTTGCCCGCGGGGCCCGCCGAGGCCCTGGACACCTTCACGGCCGACACGGGAGAGGGGCCGGGCTCGCCGTTCCCTGAGGACGACGCGGCGTTCCTGCGGGAGTTCGCCCCGCTGCGCATTCCGTGGCAGCGGCGGCCGGAGCCCAGTTCGGCGCGGGGTCCGGTGATCGGGGTGCGGTCCGCGACCACCCTGCGGGACCTGGCCGTGGTGGCCACCGTCGTCGAGGCCGCCAAGCACCAGAAACTGCCCGGCCGGCGTGCGCTGCGCGCGGGCGGGGACGGACGGCTGGTGGTGCTGCCGGGGGACTTCCGCAGTTACGCGCGTCTGCCGGTGGCCGAGCGCATGCTGGTGCTGCTGCTCGACCACACCTGCCGGCGCGGCTGGGACTGGCAGCCGGCGCTCGCGCCCTATCTGCAGTGGGCCTACACGGGCCGTGCCTCGGTCTGTCTGGTCGAGGTCGGCAGCCGGGACGCGGCGCACGAACTGCGCGCCGACCACTTCATCGCCCGCAGTGTCCTCGACCCCCGGGTCGGGGCCGCCCTGCACCGCCCTTCCGGCCGCAGCACCCCCCTCGCCCACGGCCTGACCCTGACCGACCAACTCCTGCGCCGCGCCTTCCAGCAGCGCTCCAACCTGGTCGAGGCCTGGCTCGTCGTCGTCTCCGACGGCCGCGGCAACGTCCCCCTGGACGCCAGCGCGGGCGGCCGCCTGCTGGGCCCGGTCCGCCGCACCGGCATCGACGACGCCATCTCGGCCGCCGCCCGCATCGGCGCGATGGGCCGCATGCGCCTGCACTCGGTGGTCGTGGACGCGGCCCGCCAGCCCCACCCCGACCTCCCGTTCCTCCTGGCCGACGCCCTGGGCGGCGTCACGGTCGCGGGCCGCACGACGCGGGGGGTGCCGAGTGCCCGCTGAACACCGCACCGCCCGCACCCCGGCTCCGGACGCCCGCACCCAGAGGCCACCGTCCCCGGACACCACCACACCCCGGCGCCGAGTGCCCGCTGAGCCTCGCGACCGAGACGCTCTCGGCGGCCTCAGCACTCCCGCCCCATCAGCACACCCCCACCCACCCCGGACCAGCCCAACACCCGCCGAACCGCCCGGCCCCCGCACCCTCGTCGGGACCGAACCACCTGCGGGCCCACCCGCCCTCACAGCCCTGACCCCGACCCACACCGTCCCGGGGGTGCCCAGCGCCACTGAGCCTCCCGGCCGACACGCTCTCGGCGGCCCCGATACCCCCGCCGCCCCACTGACCCTCGCGACATCGGCACGCCGCATCCCACCCCGGACCAGCCCAACACCCGCCGAACCGCCCGGCCCCCGCACCCTCGTCGGGACCCAACCACCTGCGGGCCCGACCCCGCCCGACCACACCCCGGGGGTGCCCAGTGCCCGCTGAACCCCCCGGCCCCCGCGCCCTCGGCGGCGCCGTCCCCCTCGGGCCCGGGGCGCCCGCTCGCAGGCCCGCGCCTGAGGCGCTCTCCGCTCCCCGCACCGCGGGGGTGCCCGAGCACGTGGCCGAGCCGTACGAACCCGTGTCGCTCGCGGCGACCGCTGTCGATCCGGATGCACGGCTGCCGGTCGGGTTCGCGAAGTTGGCCGTGAACCGGGCCTATGACGAGCGCGGGCAGGAGGTGTTCTGGCTGACCGGGCACAGCGGTGATCTGGAGCTGTCGCTCGACTCGGAGGACACCCGGCTGCGGCCGAGCGGGCTCGCGCTGAGCAATCTGCGGCCGGACGGGTTCCCGCCGACGGAGATCTTCCGGGCGGTCGCCGAGTGGTCGGGGCGCCAGGAGGACGTGGTGCGCTGGATCAACGAACTGCGGGCCCGGTTCGGCGCCGAACTGCACCTGGTGATCTGGGACGACACCGACTACGACATCCCGTGGGAGATGCTGCGGCTCACCGGCGGCCGGGACCTCGGCGTCGACGACGGCATCCTGGGCGCCCTGGTGACCGTCGTGCGCTGGACCACCATCCGCGAGGCCGGCAGCACACCGTTCGACGAACCGGCGGTCTGCTCGGGCCATGTGCTGGGCTACTACGCGGAGGAAATGCGCCGCGACGCCACCGTGTTCGACGGCTTCGAGCACCGAGGGCACTTCGGCACCACACGGACCTTCCTCACCGAACTCGCCCGCCCCGGACTCGGCGCCGGCCTCGTCTACATGGGCTGCCACGCCACCCACGGCCCGAACCTCTACAAGCTCAAGCTGGGCACGGTCACCTGGAACGAACTCAACGGCCTGGACATGTCCGCGCTGGACGGCCGCCGCACCCTGGTGTGCCTGAACGCCTGCCACTCCGCGCGGTTCGTGAACAACCGCCCGCTCGGCGAGAACGCCCTGCGCGGCTTCGCCGAACTCTTCCTCCGCAAGGGAGCCGGCGGCTGCATCGCCACCTCCGGCAAGGTCGGCGACGACGTGGCGCACGACCTGATCCGCGAGCTGGTCGGGCAGCTCTGCGCCGACCCCGAACTGCCGGTGGCGCGGGCCCTGCGCGACTTCCGGGCCGCCGCGGTGGCCCGGCTGCCCGACCCGCTGCCGTTCGTCTACGGCGACGACGACCGCTTCGACGCCGAGGGCCAGCGGGAAATCCTGCCGATCCTCTACAGCTTCATGTTCCTCTACTTCGGACACCCCTTGACCACGCTCCGGCTCAGCGTCCGGGCGCAGGAGGCGAGGACATGAGCGGCGATCCCGCTGCGTTGATGATCGAGCCCCTGGTGGGCTGGCCCCGCAAGGCCCAGGCAGGCCAGAGCTATCTCGTCACCGTCGACCTCAACGGCCCGGCGGCACCCGAGGACTGGCCCTACGACGAGGAGGAGTTCGACTTCGGCGTTGCCCTGGACGGCTCCCGCCGGTTCGTGTGCGAGGCCCTCAATGAACCCAGCGTCGTCCTGCACCGCTTCGGCGGCACCTACGGCCCCGCCCGCTTCGTGGTCAAGGCGAGCCGGGCCCCCGGCCACGCCACGATCTGGCTGACCATCAGCAACCGCTGGGGTGTTCCGGTCCGTACCGTCGAGCTGCCCAGCGAGATCGTCGCGGACGCCGTCGCGGGGCAGGGACATGTCGTCGTGCCAGCGCTGAACGGCAGGACCGCCACCCTGCCGGGCGAGGACACCGCCCCGGGCCACCGCATCGGACGGCGTCCGGTGTCCGGCGTCTGGTCGCCCCACCACATCACGATCAGCTACGCCGGCACCGACCGGGCCTGGGCCGTGTGGACGGCCCGCCAGTTGGAACGCCACGGCTGCCAGACGCTCCTGCTGCGCTGGGACCCGCCGCCCGGACCGCCGCTGGCCCGGCTGCTGGCCGATCTCCTCGCCGCCCCCGGCCGGGTGCTGCTGCTGCTCGACGAGGAGTATCTGCGGCTCGGCCACCGCACCGAACTGGAGTGGGGCGAGGCGCTGGGCACGGTGGTCGCCGCGGACCCCGACCGGTTCGCCGCCGTGGACCTCTCCACCCGCACCCTGCCGTCCTCGACCGCCGTGCTGGGCCCGGTCAATCTGCGGGAGTTGGAGCCGGCCGAGGCGCTGCGCCGGCTGCTGGCCACACTCGACCTGGAGCACGCCCGGCCGCGCCCCGAGGACGACTCGGCCCCCCGGTTCCCGGACGCGCCACCGGCGGTGTGGAACGTCCCGCGCCGCAACTTCCGCTTCACCGGCCGCGACACGGTCCTGGAGGAGTTGCGCGCCCTCTTCGAGAACGGCCCGCCCGCGGGCGCCCGGGTGGCCCTGCGGGGCATCTCGGGCGTCGGCAAGAGCCAGATCGCGATCGAGTACGCGCACCGGTTCGCCAACGAGTACGACGTGGTCTGGTGGATCAGCGCGAGCTTCCGGGCCACGGCCCGCGAGCAGTTCGCCGATCTCGCCGAGCCGCTGGGCCTCGCGGACAGCAGCGCGCTGCCCGAGCGGGTCCGCGCGGTGCGCGAGGCGCTGCGCACCGGCCGCCCGCACCGGCGCTGGCTGCTCGTCCTCGACAGCGCCGACGATCTGGAACAGGTCTACGACCTGCTGCCCGAGACCGGCGGCCATGTCGCCGTGACCACCCTCACGCAGGGCTGGGCGACCTCCGGCGGGGTCGCCGAGGTCCAGGTGGAGCGCTTCACCCGGGCGGAGAGCATCAGTTACGCCCGCCGGCACGTGGAGCGGCTCACCGAGGAGGAGGCCGACCAACTCGCCGACGCCGTAGAGGACTTCCCGCTGTTGCTGGCCCAGACAGCGGCCTGGCTGGACGCCAACCGGATGCCCGCGGCCGAGTACATCGCGCTGCTGCGCCGGGCCGACGCCGACGAGATCGGCATCCAGACCCTGCCGGACTATCCGATCGGCTTCCAGACCAGTTGGGCCCTCACGCTCGACTCCCTGCGGCAGGACAGCCCCGAGGCGACCGAACTGCTGCGCCTGTTCGCCATGTTCTCGCCCGGCTCGATCCCGGTTCGCCAGCTCCAGCGGTCCCGCCCCGGCGATCTGCCGACCCTGCTGGCCGACCTCGCCGCCGACCCGGCCCGTTGGCTGGGCGCGCTGCGTCGGCTGTCCGAGTCGACCGCCGTACGGATGGACTACGTCCAGCCCTCGGACAGCGTCGGCTATGTGGACAGCGTGGAGATGCACCGCCTCTACCACCGGTTCCTGCGCCGCACCCTCACCCCCGGCGAGCGGGACGAACTCTCCGCCGTGGCCTGCCGGGTCCTGGTCTCGGCCGACCCCCGCTCCCCGTCCGAGGTCGCCAACTGGCCCGTCTACGCGGAGCTGTTGCCGCATCTGCATCCGTCGGGCGCGCTGGAGAGTCCCGAGGATCCGGTGCGCGATCTCGTCCTCAACTGCATCGAGTATCTGCGGCTGCGCGACGAGGAGAGCACCGGCCTCACCCTGTGCGAACAGGTCCTGGCCCGCTGGCGGATCAGGCTCGCGCCCACCCATCCGTCGATGCTGGTCCTGGTGCACCAGCACGCCAACATGCTGCGCCGCTGCGGCCGTTACCGCGAGGCGGAGGCCGTCGGCCGGTCCGTCGTCGAGCAGTTGGCCGAGGAGCGGGCCTCCGACGACCTCGAACTGCTGCGGGCCGAGGCGGGCCTCGGCGGCTCCCTGATGGCGCTCGGCCTCTTCAACGAGGCGCACCAGCTCTTCGAACAGGTCTGGCTGGCCTACGACGTCCTCGACGGACCGGAGGCCCCCCGCACCCAGGCCTGCCTCAACAACCTCGGCGTCGCCCTCGGTCTCCTCGGCCGCTACCAGGAGGCGGCCGATGTGCACGCCCAACTCCTGGACCTGCGCCAGCAGTCGTTCGGACCGCACCACCAGGCCACCCTGCTCAGCGGCCTCACCTACGCCCGCTCGCTACGGCTCCTGGGCCGCCACCGGGACGCCGCCGCCCTCCAGGAGACCAACTCCGCGCTGCACCGCCAGACGATGGGCGACCACCATCCGCAGACCCTGGCGGCCCTGCACAACCAGGCGCTGTGCCTGCGTCGTTCGGGCGATGTACCGGCCGCCGCCGACCTGCTGCGCGGCCTGGTCGAGCGGTGCCAGAACCTCCAGGGCCTGCGGCATCCGATGACCCTGATGGTCCAGGCCGACCACGCCTCCTTCCTGCGCTCGCACGGCGAGCTCGCCGAGTCCGCCGAGCTGACGGACGCGGTGGCCGACGGCTACCGGCATCTCCTCGGCGACGACCACCCGTACACCGTGGGCGTCCTGGGCAACCGGGGCCTGCTGCTGTGGCTCGGCGGCGAACGGGCGGCCGGGGCGCGGCTGATCGAGCAGACCCTGCGGGCCATGACGAACGCCGTGGGCCCCGACCACCCGTGGACCCTGGGCTGCGCCCTGAACGCGGCGGCGGTCCGCCGGCTGTCGGGACGGCCGGACGAGGCGGCCGAACTGCGCCGCGACACCCTGCTGCGGGCCCGCCGGGTCGTCGGCGACGGCCATCCGCTCGTACGGGCCTGCGAGGACGCGCTGTCGACGGGAGCGGAGGAACCACCGGGCTGGGACTTCGAGCCGCAGCCCATCTGAAGCCCGCCTGAACTGCCGTTCCGGGTCCCAGCATTGGGGTCCGGCCTGAGAGCACTGTGGGCTACCTGTGAGTCCGCTGATTCTCATCGGCCGCTCAGTGAAGGCTCAGGGACGCCACAGACGGGGACCGGAAAGTCACCGTCATGAGCGAACAGAACGCGGGAGGCGTCCGGCAGCGGTCGGTCGAGGTCGTGGTGCCGGTGTACAACGAGGCGCACGTCCTCTCCGACAGTGTCGGCCGTCTCCACGCATACCTCGAAACGTCCTTCCCGTTCCCGTTCACGATCACCGTGGCGGACAACGCGAGCACCGACGGCACCTGGCAGGAGGCGCTCGACCTCACCGGGCGGCTGCCGCACGTGCACGCCGTGCACCTCGACGCCAAGGGCCGGGGCCGCGCGCTGAAGCAGGTGTGGAGCCAGTCCGAGGCGGACGTGGTCGCGTACATGGACGTCGACCTGTCCACCGGCCTCCAAGGCTTCCTCCCGCTGGTCGCCCCGCTCCTGTCCGGCCACAGCGACGTGGCCATCGGCAGCCGCCTGCACCGGCAGTCGGCGGTCGAGCGCGGACCCAAGCGCGAGTTCATCTCCCGCTCCTACAACCTGCTCCTGAAGGCGGGTCTCGGGGCCCGCTTCTCGGACGCGCAGTGCGGCTTCAAGGCCGTACGCACCGAGGTGTTCCGGGCACTCGCCCCGCACATCGAGGACACCGCCTGGTTCTTCGACACCGAACTCCTCGTCCTCGCGCAGCGCAACAGGCTGCGCATCCACGAGGTCCCGGTCGACTGGATCGACGACCCCGACAGCCGTGTCGACATCGTCCGTACCGCCCTCGACGACCTCAAGGGCATGCGCCGCATGTTGAAGCAGACCGTCACCGGCCGCGCCCGCATCGCCGACGCGCGCATCGCTTCCCGCTCGGAGAATCTGGAGTACGCGTCATGACGACCCTCGCCCCGCCGCCCAGCCAGGAAGGCACTCGGCGCTCGCGCCGAGCGGCCCCGCCCGCCGACGGCGGCCTCAATTCCCGTGCCAGAAGGCTCTTCACGGGCCCGGAGGACGACCCGCGCTGGGCCCGCCCGACCCTGTGGGCGATCCTGCTGCTGGCCACGGCCCTCTACGCCTGGAACCTGAGCTCGATCACCGGCAACTCCTTCTACGACGCCGCCGTCTACAGCGGCACCAAGAGCTGGAAGGCGTTCTTCTTCGGCGCGCTCGACTCCGGCAGCTTCATCACGGTCGACAAACCGCCGTTCGCCCTGTGGGTGATGGGCCTGTCCGCCCGCGTATTCGGTTACGGGAACTGGCAGTTGATGCTACCGATGGTCGCGGCCGGCACCGGCTCGGTCGCCCTGTTGTACCGGCAGGTCAAGCGGGACTTCGGCGCGGTCGCGGGCACCATCTCGGCGGTCGTCCTCACGCTGACCCCGATCACCGTCGCCATCACCCGCGACACCAACCCGGACCCGATCCTCGTCCTGCTGATGATGCTCGGCGCGGTCGCCCTCCTGAAGGCCGTCCGCAACGGGAAGTTGATGCCGCTGGTGTGGTCGGCGGTCGCGATCGGCTTCGCGTTCAACACCAAGATGATGCAGGCGTACGTCGTCCTGCCCGCGTTCTTCCTCGTCTACCTCTGGGCCACGAACCTCTCGCTCGGCAAGCGGATCCGCAACCTCGCCGTCGCCACCGTCGCGCTGATCGTCTCCAGCGCCTGGTGGATGGTGATCGTCGACCTGATCCCCGCCTCCTCCCGTCCCTACATCGGCGGGTCGACCGACAACACGGTGTGGGACCTGGTCATCGGCTACAACGGCTTCGGCCGGATCTTCGGCGCCAGTTCGTCGGTGGGCTCGCAGGGCAACGGGGCTTCGTTCGGAGGCAGTTCGGGCCTGTACCGGATGTTCAACGAGATCATGGGCGGCCAGATCTCCTGGCTGATCCCGTTCGCGGCGATCGCGCTGATCGGCGGTCTGGTACTGCGCGGACGCGCTCCCCGTACGGACGCCAAGCGCGCGGCACTGCTGCTCTGGGGCGGCTGGTTCGTCCTGCACTTCCTGACCTTCTCGCTGGCCGAGGGCACCTTCCACCCGTACTACGTCACCGCCATGGCACCCGGTATCGCGGCCATGGCCGGTGCGGGCGGCGTGATGCTGTACCGCGCCTTCCGTGAGGGCGCGGCCGCGAAGTGGGCCTGGGTGCTGCCCCTCTCCATCGCGGTCAGCACGGTCTGGGCGGTCGTCCTGCTCCAGCGGGTCTCCGGCTCCGGCACGGTCTACACGGTCGCGGAGATCGTGGTCGCCGTGGCAGGCGCGGCCTCCGTACTCGGTCTGCTGGTCGGCCGGTTCACCCGGCGCCACCGCCTGATGGGCTTCGCGGCCCTCGCCGCGATCGTCGCCCTCCTCGCCGGCCCCGCGGCCTACTCGGTCTCGGCGGCGACGTCCTCGACCAACGGCACCAACCCCACGGCCGGTCCGAGCACCGGTGGCGGCATGGGCGGTGGCGGTGGCGCCCCGAGCGGCATGAAGTCCGGTACGAAGCCGAGCGGTTCGGCCCCGTCGGGCACGAAGCCCAGCGGTACGGCGCCGTCCGGCACCCAGCCCTCGGGCAGCGCTTCGGAATCCGGTTCCGAATCCGAGTCCGGTACGCAGACTGCCGGTGGCGGTGGCGGTATGGGCGGCGACACCCAGGTCTCGTCCGCGATGATCTCGTACCTCAAGAAGCACCAGGACGGGGCGACGTGGCTGCTGGCGGTGGCCACCGACCAGACGGCGTCCTCGATCATCCTGGAGTCCGGTCAGCCCGTGATCTCCATGGGCGGCTGGTCCGGCAGCGACAACGCGATGACCCTCGCCAAGCTCAAGTCCCTGGTGAAGTCAGGCCAGTTGCACTACATCACCGTCAGCAGCGGCGGAGGCCAGGGCACCAACTCCGAGATCGCGACCTGGGTCAAGGCCCACGGCACGGCGGTGTCCGCCTACAGCGGCCTGTACCGCCTGGACGCCTCCGACGTCACCTGATCCACATCCGAAATCACTGAGCCACTTCCCGACAGGAAGGGCCGCCGGGGGCGCCCGGCGGCCCTTCCGCATGTCGTGAGGCGCCAGGCCGTGTCGGCAAGGTCCAGCCTGCCTCGCGATGCCCGGCCCGCTCCCCCACCGACTCAAGCGCCTGGGAGGTACCCCCACTCGCCACACCAGCCGCTTGCGCGGCGACCGCGAGACGGCCCCCGCCCTACGAGCGACCGACAAGACTTCCCGGCCGCGACCTAAGCCGCAGCCGCAGTGTCACCCACCACCGGAGAGTCCCGGCGGACGACGGACCCATGGGAGATACCCGCACTCGCCACACCAGCCGCTTACCCGGCAACCGCGAAACGGCCCGCCCTACGGGCGACCAACAGGACTTCCCGGCCGCGACCTAAGCCGCAGCCGCAGCCGCAGTGTCACCCACCACCGGAAACCCTGGCGTACGACGCACCCGACGGTCGGTGTCGACCGCGAACACCTCGCAGCCGGGGCGGGCGGCGGCCCAGTCGACGCCCTCCGTGCCCATCGCGAAGGCTGCCGTGGCCGTGGCGTCCGCCTCGGTGAGGGAGTCGGCTACGACGGAGAGGCTGAGCAGGCCGGTCGCGGGGCGGCCGGTGCGGCCGTCGATGATGTGGTCGCCGCGCTCGTAGCGCGCGGAGGTCGCCACCGCCCCGTCGGTCAACTCCAGTACGGCGCACAGTTGGTCCGCGTGCTCGGGGTGCCGTACGCCGACCCGCCAGGGACCGCCGGCCACGACCACGTCGCCGCCGGCGTTGAGGACGAAGCGCCGGGCCCCGGCGGCGGTGAGCAGGTCCGCCGCCCGCTGCACCGACCAGCCCTTGACCACCGCGCAGGGGTCGAGGGGCCGGCCGGGCAGGCGGACGTCGAAGGCGCCGCCGGTCGCGAGCCGGTACTGCTCACAGAGGTCCAGGACCTTGGTCAAGTCCGGGCTGAGGTCGGGGAGTTGCAGCTCGCCCCGGTCGTAGCGGCACACCTCGCTGTCCGGGCGGAACGGGCTGAAGCGGGCGTCGACCTCGCGCAGCCAGGTGAACAGCCCGTCCGCCGTCTCCTCGCCGATGCCCTCGTCGTCGACCCGCAACGACACCGGGAAGCCCATGACATGCTCAACTCGCCGCATCTCAGGCCGCCTTGGCATCGATGGCGGCCTGGAGCGACTGGACATAGGCGTCGCTGGTGATCGTGGCGCCGGACACCGTGTCGATCTTCGCGCTCTGCGCCTTCAATGTCTCCGAGACCAACACCGGCACGGCCGCGGCGGTCTGAGGGTGGTTGGGCTGCTGGAGCATGCTGACCGCGCTGATCTTGTCGCCCTCGAAGGTCGCCTGCACCTGGACTGTGCCCTTGGACGTGTTGATCGCGGTGCCCGCGACGGTCTGCTGCGCGGGCGACGCGGACGCGGTGGCGGAGGGCGACGCGGACGCGGCCTCGTCGTTGGCGTCGATGGCGGCCTGGAGCGACTTCTTGTACGCCTCGCTGGTGATCGTCGCCCCGGACACCGTGTCGACGTCCGCGCTCTGCGCCTTCAACGTCTCCGAGACCAACACCGGCACGGCCGCGGCGGTCTGCGGATGGTCCGGCTGCTGGAGCAGCTTCACCGCGGTGATCCTGTCGCCGTCGAAGGTGACTTGGACCTGGACCGGCCCCTTCTCCGTCTGGATCGTGGTGCCCTTGACGACGGTTCCGGACGAAGCGGAGGCGGACGGTGCGGTGACGGGCTCGGCGGTGGAGGTCGTCGTAGTGCCGATGGAGGGTTCGTAGCGCCAGACCGGGACCAGGCCCGCGATGCTCAGCACGACGACAGGTATGGCTCGCTTCACGGTGTCTCTCTCATCCCGCCAGGCTGAAACGCTCGAAGTGGATCTGCTGCTTGGGCACGCCCAGGTCGCCGAGGGTGCGCAGCACCGCGTTCATCATCGGCGGCGGCCCGCACAGGAAGACGTCCCGGTCGGCGATGTCCGGTACCAGCCGGGCCAGTTCGCGCGGGGCGAGCTTGTCGGGGACGGGCGGGCCGGTGACCAGGTGCAGTTCGGCGCCCTTGGCGTGGGCCAGTTCGGCGAGTTCGTCGTAGAGGACGGCGTCGCGGTCGGCAGCGACGCGGTAGACGACGACCGCGTGGCCCTCCAGGTCCTCCAGCAGGGCGCGGATGGGGGTGACTCCGACGCCGCCCGCGATGAGCAGGGACTCCGGCTTCCTGCGGTGCAGGGTGGTGAAGGCGCCGTAGGGGCCCTCGGCGAAGACGCGGGTGCCGACCTTGAGGTGGCGCAGGGCGGCCGTGCCGTCGCCGGCGGTCTTGGCGGTGAGGCGGAGGCGGGTGCCGTCGGGGGCGGCCGAGAGGGAGAAGGGGTTGGCCTGCCACCAGCGGTCCTTGGTGAGGAAGCGCCAGAGGAAGAACTGGCCGGCCCGGGCCGGGAGCCGGTCGAGGTCGCGGCCGGTGATGTGGATGGAGACGACGGTGTCCGACTCGGGGACGACCGCCGAGACCCGGAACTGGTGCCGCCAGTTGCGCCACAGCGGCAGCACCAGCCGTCCCAGGGCCACCGAGCCGAGGGCCACGCCCCAGAGGGCGTACCAGTACGTCGTGGCGGCGGGCGACGCGGTGAACGTCGTACCGACCGCGACCTGGTGGGTGAAGGCGAGGACCACCGCGACATAGGTGTAGAGGTGGATGAAGTGCCAGGTCTCGTAGGCGAGTCGACGCCGGGCGTAGCGGGCGGAGGTCGCGCCGATGACGAGGATCAGGGCGAAGGCGACGAGGGCGCGCAGGATGCCCTCGGTGGTCTCGGCGAGGTCGACGACCTCGCCGACCGGGCCGGTGTCGGTGCCCTGCGCGTAGCCGAAGGCGATGAACACGAGGTGCCCGAGCAGCGTCCAGAGCAGCGCGAAGCCGGTCCAGCGGTGCCAGGAGGTCAGCCGGTCCATGCCGATTCGGCGGTCGAGCCAGGGCAGGCGGGCCACCAGCAGCAGTTGGAAGGCCATGACGAGCGCGCCGTAGAGGCCGAGGAGGCGGCCGATGACGACGAGCGCGTTGGAGGCGGTTCCGGCCTGGGCGAAGAAGACGGTCACCACGGCGACGTTCGCGGCCAGCACGGCGTACAGGCCCGTGCGGGCCACCACCCTGGGGCGTATCGCCGTGGGGGGCGCAGGGGGTGATTGGACGGTCGTCACGGACGGCAGCTCCTTGATCGGGTCCTGGGACACGAGCTTCACCTCGGGGAGCTGTCGATTTCCTGTCGTACAACTTTCAAGTGGTTATCGATGTGGGTGCGGGGGACCACCGGGTCTGGCGCGGATCGGCGCGTGCAGCACTATGAGCGGGTGGACAAAGTTCGACTCCTCGTCGTGGACGACGACCCGCCGATCGCCGACCTCGTGGCGACGGTCGCCCGGTACGAGGGCTGGGAGGCCGCGTGCGCGTACTCCGGTGAGGAGGCGCTCACCCTGGCTGCCGAGTTCGTACCGGACATCGTGGTGCTGGATCTGATGCTGCCGGGCCTTGACGGGTTCGGTGTCCTGGACCGGCTGCGGCGCTCCGGGACGATGGTGCCCGTGGTGTTCCTCACGGCACGGGACGCGGTCGCCGACCGGGTCGCCGGACTGACCCGGGGCGGTGACGACTACCTGGTCAAGCCGTTCGCGGTGGAGGAGCTGATGGCCCGGCTGCGGACCGTGCTGCGGCGCAGCGCCGGGCCCGGTTTCCCGCGTTCGGTGCTGCGGGTCGCGGATCTCACGATGGACGAGGACACCCGCGAGGTGCGCCGCGCCGACCGGCTCCTCACGCTCACCCCGACCGAGTACGAGGTGCTGCGCTATCTGATGCGCAAGTCGCCGACCGTGCTCACCAAGGCGCAGATCCTCGACCATGTGTGGGAGTACGGCTTCGGTGGCCGCTCCAATGTGGTGGAGCTGGTGGTCAGCCGGCTGCGCCGGAAGCTCGACGAGGGGCATGATCCGCTGATCCACACCGTGCGCGGTTTCGGCTATGTGATCCGGCAGGCCGCCGAGTGATCGGGCGGCTGCGACAGAACTGGCGCAGGCTGCGGCTGGGCACACGGCTCGCGCTGGGTCTCGGGGCGCTGGCCCTGATGGCGTTCGCCGTCGTCGGCACCGCTCTGACGACGTACATGCGGGACTATCTGTCGGCCCAGCTCGACGACCAGCTCGGGCTCGCCCAGGGGGGCCAGTCCAAGTCCATCGCGACGAGCGGCACGCTCCAGGGCAAGAAGTACTACCGCTGGTACTACGCGGTGTACGACGTCTCGAACGGCACTCCGGTGCTCCGCAAGCCCGAGGAGAGCTCGGACCTGCCCTCGGACATCGCCGACCTCACCTCGGTGGCCAAGGCGCAGATCGCCTCGGGCGGCCATGTGCTGCGCACCGAGACCCTCGCCGGTGAGGGCGAGTACCGGTTGCGCGGCTGCGAGGTCGAACCCGGTGTGGTGCTGGTGAGCGGTGCGCCGATGGGCGACATCGACGAGACGGTACGACAGCTCGTGATCATCGAGGTGGTCGCCTTCGGGCTGGCGCTGCTGGCCCTTGTGGTGCTCGGCCGCAGGCTGCTGCGGCGGGGGCTGCAACCGCTGAGCGATATGGCGCACACCGCGCACGGCATCGCCTCGCACGACCTCACCGACTCGGCGGCCCGGCTCCCGCTGCGCGCCGAGAACCGCGACGGCGGGCCCGAGGTGGAGGAGCTGCGCACCGCGTTCAACACGATGCTGGAGCACATCGACGACTCGCTCGCGGTGCGGGCGGAGGCGGAGCAGCGGCTGCGCCGCTTCGTCGCGGACGCCTCGCACGAGCTGCGGACACCGCTGATGTCGGTGCGCGGCTACGCGGACCTGTTCCAGTACGCGGCCGCGAACGTGCCCGAGGAGCGGGACAGGCATCTGGCCCGGCTGCGCGCCGAGGCCGCCCGGATGGGCGTGCTCCTCGACGACCTCCTGCTGCTCGCGCGGCTCGACGCGGCGGACGTGGAGACCCCGCTGCGGCCGGAGGACACGGATCTGGTGGACCTGGTCCGGCAGGCGGCGGACGCGTTCCGCGCCGGGCATCCGGACCGTCCGCTGACCGTGACGGTCCCGCCGTCCCCGGTCCGGCTCCGCGTCGACCCGGTCCGCATCCGGCAGGTCCTGGACAACCTCCTCACCAACGCGGCCGTGCACACTCCGCCCGGCACCGAGGTGTCGGTGACGGTCTCGGTCGGCGCCGGCACGGCGTCGGTACGGGTCGCCGACACGGGCCCCGGCATCCCGGAGGCCGACCGCGAGCAGGTCTTCGACCGCTTCTACCGGGTCGACAAGGCCCGCAGCCGGGACCGGGGCGGTAGCGGCCTCGGCCTCGCGGTGGCCCGCTCGCTGACGGAGGCCCACGGCGGCACCGTGGAGCTGACGTCCGGGCCCGGGGCGACGGTGTTCACGGTGACGATCCCGCTGGGGGCGGTCTCGCCCCTTACGTCACCCTAGGCTCCTCCACGGGTTGCCCCTACCATGGGTAACGTGGCGTCACCTGAGGCACAGGACCACCAACTGGCTCTGCTTTGTGGCCAGTTGACGTACCCCGAAGTCCGGAAGTCGCCGTCACATACCCCGCCACACATTGTCGTAGGCCGCGTCCTCCACGGTCTTCCGCTGCCGTACGGCCTCCAGTTCCGTCACCGCGTCGTGGACGACGGCGAGGACCGTGTTCAGGGCCTCGTCGGTGATCTTCGCGGAATCCTCGTCCGGCACGGCACGGATGCCGACGGCCGCCGCGAGCTGGGCGAGGACGGGCTCGCCCTCGGTCCAGCGGGCGGTGGCGCGGGTGCGGGCCGGGGAGTCGACCAGTGCGGTCCGGCCGGTGCGGACCGGGATCCAGCGGGCGCGCTGCCGGGCGACCAGTCCTTCCGCCTCCAGCGCGGCCAGATAGGCCAACGACAGGCCGCGCCCGCGCCGCCACAGCCAGTCCTCGACCGACTCGTACGGCGTCTCCCGCACGAGCGAGGTCGCGGCCTCGTCCAACAGGCCGTCCTCCAGAGGAACTTGGAGGTTCGGCACGATCAAGTCGCCGTCCAGCGCGACGGCTTCGGCAGCGAGGAGGTCGACCACCTCCGCTCCGGCGAGCGCGAGCGAGAGATCACCCGTCTCGACCGGGCGCTCGGGTACGACATCCATGGCAACGATCATCAGGTCCCGCGGTGTGCTCATGGGTGCCAACCTAGCGCGGCTCATCCGAGGGGGCACCGACACCCAACGTTTACATAATTCCGTCCCGCCGTCGGCGATGTTTCGGGACCGTGAGCCCCGGATGAATACCAGGGGCTTTTGGACCGCTTGCGCCACTGCGGTCCGAATGGCGTGCCCTCTGAAGGAAATTGGCAGGGTTTTCGGTTTTTTGGGGACCGGTTCCGAGTGGCTTGATCACTTCCCTCAATGGGTTGCTTACCTTGTCGTAGTTGACCCATGAGTAACAGGGGGGCTAGTTTTCAACCAGCCCTCTCGCGTCTATGCGATTACATTCGGCGCCCCCGGCCGAAACCCCCCACCGTGCAGTTTCACCGTTTATTCGGAGAATCATGACGTCTGTCGCGCGCGCCGAAGAACTGATCATTGGAATCACCCCGTTCCATGAGCCGGACGCCAGGCTCGCGGCGGCTGTCAGCCGCGCCGACGGCCTCGGTGTACTCGACCTGGGAATGGGCGACCGAAGAGCGAGAGAGGCCCTGGCGCGAATGCGGCGCTGGGCCCCCGGCCCTTTCGGGGTACGGATCGGAGCCCACTGCCGGATCGACCCCGGGGACCTCACGACGGGCGGCGGCGCGAGCCCGCACACCGTCGTTCTCGCCGCGGACGCCTCCTGGCGGGTCGCGGACGTCGCCGCCGCACATCGGGTGCTGGTCGAGGTCACCGGCCCCGACGAGGCGCTCGCGGCGGTCCGCGCCGGTGCGCACGGGCTGATCGCCCGGGGTGCCGAAAGCGGCGGCCGGGTGGGCGAGTTGAGCACCTTCGTGCTGCTCCAGCGCCTGCTCGCCGAGCCCGGTGTGGACGTCCCGATCTGGGCCTGCGGCGGCATCGGCCCCCGTACGGCGGCCGCGGCGGTGGCCGGTGGCGCGGCGGGGGTCGTCCTGGACAGCCAGTTGGCGCTGCTCGCCGAGTCGGGGCTGCCGGAGACGGCGGCCGCCGCGCTGCGCTCGATGGACGGTTCCGAGACCACGGTGGTGGCCGGTCACCGGGTGCTGCTCCGGCGCGGCCCGGACGCCCCGCGCGTGCCCGCCGAGCGGGTGTCCGAACTGCTCGGCGCCCGCGACCCGCGCACCCAGCTCCTGCCGGTCGGCCAGGACGGTTTCCTCGCCGCGCGGTTCGCCGAACGCTGGGGCGACGCGGGCCGCACCGTGCGTGAACTGACCGCCGCCGTAAGGGAGTCCGTACGCGACGAAGGACCCGCACAGGCGCTGCGCACCGGTTCCCCGATGAGCGAGGCGCTCGGCACCCGACTCCCCGTCGCCCAGGGCCCGATGACCAGGGTCAGCGACCAGGCGGAGTTCGCCGCGGCGGTGGCCGCGGGCGGCGCCCTGCCGTTCGTCGCGCTGGCTCTGTCGAGCGGCGAGCAGTCGCGGGCGGTGCTGGCCGAGACCCGCTCCGTCGTGGGCGAGCGGCCCTGGGGCGTCGGAGTGCTCGGCTTCGCGCCCGAGGAGCTGCGGAACGCCCAGCTCGAAGCCGTACGGGAGTTAGGTCCCACGCACGCGATCATCGCGGGCGGGCGGCCCTCCCAGGCCGAGGCGCTGGAGCGGGCCGGGATCTCCACCTTCCTGCATGTGCCCTCGCCGGGGCTGCTGCGGCAGTTCCTGGACGCGGGCGTACGCAGGTTCGTGTTCGAGGGCTCCGAGTGCGGCGGCCATGTCGGGCCGCGCAACAGCTTCCCGCTGTGGGAGGCCCAACTCGCCGTACTGGAAGACTTCTTGGCGACCGCCGAAGCGGACACCGCGGAGCACGTCGAGGTGTTCTTCGCGGGCGGCGTCCACGACGAGCGGTCGGCGGCGATGGTGGCCGCGCTCGCCGCGCCGCTCACCGCCCGGGGAGCCGCCGTCGGTGTGCTGATGGGCACCGCCTATCTCTTCACCGAGGAGGCGGTCGGCTGCGGAGCGATCCAGCCGCTGTTCCAGGAGCAGGTGACAGCGGCCACCCGGACCGCGCTCCTGGAGACCGCGCCGGGTCACGCCACCCGTTGCGTACCCAGCCCGTTCAGCGACAACTACCTCGACTTCGAGGCCCAGTTGCGTGAGCAGGGTGTGCCGGACCGGGAGATCTGGGAGAAGCTGGAGCGGCTCAACGTCGGCCGGCTGCGGATCGCCAGCAAGGGGGTCGAGCGGGACACCGCCGGAGCGCTGGCCGCCGTGGACGAGCAACGGCAGCTCGCCGAGGGGATGTTCATGGCCGGCGAGGTCGCCGTGCTGCGGACCGTGACCACCACGATCGACGCCCTGCACCGGGCGGTGACCGAGGAGGCCGCCGACTTCCTGGCCGACAGCGCGCGAACCGCCCGCGCCCGCCTGGGAGTCGAGGAGAGTACCGAGCCGGACGCGCCCGCCCCGCTGGACATCGCTGTCATCGGCATGGCGTGCATGTTCCCGCAGGCACCCGACCTCCCCACGTTCTGGGCGAACATCCTCGGCGCCCGCGACGCCGTCGACGAGGTCCCGGCCGACCGCTGGGACCCGGCCGTGCACTACTCGACCGGCAAGGACGGTGCGACCCCGTCGAAGTGGGGCGGCTTCCTGCCGCGCATCCCCTTCGACCCGCTGCGCTACGGCATCCCGCCGACCTCCCTCGGCAGTATCGAACCGGTCCAACTGCTGGCCCTCGAAGCCGCCCGGCGGTCACTGGAGGACGCCGGATACGGCGACCGGGGGCGGGAGTTCGACCGCTCGCGCACCTCCGTGGTGTTCGGCGCTGAGGCGGGCAGCGACCTCTCCAACGCGACCACGCTGCGCGCCGTACTGCCCTCCTACTACGGCAAGATCCCGCAGGGCATCGAGGAGCAACTCCCCACGCTCACCGAGGACTCCTTCCCCGGCATGCTCTCCAACGTCATCTCGGGGCGCATCGCCAACCGGCTGGACCTCGGCGGGGCCAACTACACGGTCGACGCGGCCTGCGCGTCCTCACTGGCCGCCGTCGACGTCGCCTGCAAGGAACTCGTGGGCGGCACCAGCGATGTCGTGCTGTGCGGGGGCGCCGACCTCCACAACGGCATCAACGACTACGTCCTCTTCGCCTCCGTGCACGCCCTGTCCCCCACCGGCCGCTCCCGCGCCTTCGACAGCTCGGCGGACGGCATCGCGCTCGGCGAGGGCGTCGCCTGCGTGGTCCTCAAGCGGCTCGCGGACGCCGAGCGGGACGGCGACCGGATCTACGGTGTCATCAAGGGAGTCGGCAGTTCCAGCGACGGCCGTTCGCTGGGCCTGACGGCACCCCGGCCCGAGGGCCAACGGGCCGCGTTGCAGCGGGCGTACCGCAACGCGGGCGTCTCCCCCGCCGAGGTCGGCCTGGTCGAGGCGCACGGTACCGGGACGGTCGTCGGCGACCGGACCGAACTCTCCATCCTCAGCGAGGTGTTCGCCGAGTCCGGGGCGGAGAGCGGCAGTTGTGCGCTCGGCTCGGTCAAGTCGCAGATCGGGCACACGAAATGCGCCGCCGGACTCGCCGGGCTGATCAAGACCGTGCTCTCCCTCTACACCGGGGTCAAGCCGCCCACCCTGCACATGAAGCGGCCCAACCCGGCGTGGCAGGAGGACAGCAGCCCCTTCGTCTTCCACGCGCGGCCCCGCCCCTGGGCGGCTCCCGCCGAGGAACGCGTCGCCGGGCTCAGTGCGTTCGGCTTCGGCGGCACCAACTTCCACGCGGTGATCGGGGCCTACGGCGAGGCCGTACCGCCCGCCCACGGCCTGGACGCCTGGCCGGCCGAGCTGTTCACGTTCCGGGGCGCCGACCGGGCGGCGGCGCGGCGGGGCATCGAGGAGATCCTCAAGCTCGCCGAGGCGGGCTGCTGGAAGCTCCGTGATCTCGCCCTCAGCGCGTCCCGCCGCTCCGACGCCCGGCACGAGCCGGTCCAGGTGGCCGTGGTGGCCCAGGACGTGGAGGGGCTGGTCGGGCAACTGCGCCGCGCGCTGGACGGTGAGCACGATCCCGCCGCCGGCATCCATCTCGCCGAAGCGGCCGACCCGGGCAAGGTGGCGTTCCTCTTCCCCGGCCAGGGCAGCCAGCGCCCCGGCATGCTCGCCGACGTGTTCATCGCGTTCCCCGAGTTGCAGCACTATCTGCACCTCGGCCGCGACCACGCCGACGCGCTCTACCCGCCCACCGCCTTCGACGACACCGCCCGTGACCGCCAGCAGGCCGGGCTGACCGACACCCGGGTCGCGCAGCCGGTGCTGGGCATCGCCGGGCTCGCCGCCCACGCGCTGCTCACCGAGGCGGGAATCCGTCCCGACATGGCGGCCGGGCACAGCTACGGCGAGCTGGTCGCCCTGTGCGCGGCCGGTGCCATCACCCCGGAGGCGCTGCTGAAGCTCAGCGCCGAACGCGCGGCGGCGATCCTGGCGGCCACCGGCGCGGACGACCCGGGCACCATGGCCGCCGTCGCGGCCGGTGCCGAGGACGTCGAGCAGGCCCTGAAGACGGCGGGCGCACCCGACTCGGTGGTCGTCGCCAACCACAACTCGCCCCGCCAGACAGTGATTTCGGGCCCGACAGAGGCCGTCACGGCGGCCGTACGGCTGCTGCGCGACGCCGGTCTCGGCGCCAAGCGCATCCCCGTCGCCTGCGCCTTCCACAGCCCGCTGGTGGCGGGGGCGGGACAGCGGTTCGCGGAGGTCCTCGCCCAACAGCCCCTGCGCGCACCGGAGTTCCCGGTGTGGTCCAACCGCACAGCGGCCCCCTACGGCGAGGACGCCGACGCGGTACGGGCCGAACTCGCCGCGCAGATCGGGGCACCGGTCGGCTTCGTCGCACAGATCGAGGCGATGTACGAGGCGGGAGCCCGCGTCTTCGTCGAGGCCGGGCCCGGCTCCGTGCTCACCCGGCTGGTCGACCAGATCCTCGACGGCCGTCCGCACCGCACGGTCGCCTGCGAGCCACGGCAGGACAGCGGGCTGCGCGGCTGGCTCGACGCGCTGGCCCAACTGGCCGTCGCCGGGCTGCCGGTGCGGACCGGATGGCTGTTCAACGGGCGCGACGCCGTCGACGCGGCCCGGACCCCCGCACCCTCGCGACCCGGCTGGACGGTCGACGGACAGCTCGTCCGTACCGCCGCCGGAGCACTCCTGCCCGGTGCCCTCGCACCGGCCCGACGCGTTGTGGAGACGACTGTGACGACGAACCCTCAGGACGGCGCCCCGGGCGAGGCGAACAGGGACGCGCTCATCTCCGAATTCCTGCGCACCAGCCGGGAGATGGTGGCCGCCCAACGGGACGTGCTGCTCACGTACTTCGGCGGGGCCCAGGTGCCCCAGGGCACATGGGTGCCCGCACCGGCGCCCGCCGTGGTCGAGGCACTGCCGCAGACGCCCGCCCTTCCGGCCGCTGTGGCGACCCCGGTAGCCCAACAGCCCACCACCCAGCCGGAGTCGGCGCCCGAGGCGGTCACCGAGGACGATGTGCTGCGGGTCGTGCTGGAGATCATCAGCGAACGCACCGGCTATCCCGTCGACATGATCGAGCCCGATCTCGACCTGGAGGCGGACCTCAGCATCGACTCCATCAAGCGCGCCGAGATCGCCGGCGAACTGGCCGGGCGCCTCGGCATCGGCGGTGGCGCGGACATCGCCTCGCTCGACGACGCCGAGCTGGAGGACCTGGCGAAGGCCCGCACGGCGGCGTCCGTCACGGGCTGGCTGTCGGCACGGCTGACCGGGCCGACCGCCGCGCCCGTGGCGGAGAGTGTCCCGCAGGACGAGGTCACGGGCGCCGCGCCGAAGCGGCTCCAACTGCGGCCGGTGCCGCTGGCGCACCAGGACGGCGACAACCCGGCGGACCCGGCGTCCGTGCTGAGCGGACGGCGGTTCGTCCTCTACGGCGGCGAAGAGGCGGCGGAGTCGGTCGTGGCCCGGCTCACCTCCTACGGCGCCGCCGCGGTGATCGTCGCTCCCGACCATCAACTGACCGAAGCCGAAGGCCAGGTGGACGGCGTCCTGTATCTCGCGCCGCTCACGGCGTCTGCGCCGGTGCTGCCCGACGCGTTCCCCGTGTTCCAGGCCGCGCTGCGGCGCGGCCCGCGCCATCTCATCGCGGTCCAGGGGGCGGACGGCGGCTCGGCGGGCCTGCACGGGCTGTTCCGCACGGTGGCCCGGGAGTATCCGGACACCGTCGCCCGGGTCGTCGAGTTGGCGGACACCGCACCCGCCGCCGTCACGGACGCACTGATCGCCGAACTGCTGGCAGCCGACACCGAGCCGGTCGTCCTGCGAACTCCCACTGGACGGCACGGACTTGAGCTGGTGGAGACACCGCTCGGCGCGCTCGCTACCAACGGTGCCGGACCGGCCGGCGACGGGGTCGCCGAGGCCGCCGCCATCGGGCTCGACCGCGAGTCGGTGGTGCTGCTGGTGGGCGGGGCGCGGGGCATCACCGCGAAGTTCGCCGCCGCGCTCGCCGCGGCCTCCCGGTGCCGGATCGAACTCCTGGGCAGGACGGCCGCACCGGCCGGCCCCGAGGACCCGGCGACCGCGGGCGCCCACACCCCCGCCGAACTGCGCGCGGCCCTCGCCGCCAAGGGCGGCCGACTCACCCCCGCCGAGATCAACCGAACCGCCGAACTCCTACTCGCCCAGCGGGAGATCACCGCGACTCTGGACGAACTCGCGGCCCTCGGCAGCGAGGCCCGGTACCACAGCGTCGACTTCCGCGAACCGGACGCCGCGCTCCAGGCGGTCAAGGAGATCCACTCCGAACACGGCAGGCTCGACGGGGTCGTCTACGCGGCCGGGGTCATCGAGGACCGGCTGATCGCCGAGAAGACCACCGAGTCCTTCCAGCGGGTCTACGGCACGAAGACGCACGGCGCCGAAACCCTGCTGTCGGCCCTGGAGGAACTTCCCAACGGGCCTTCCTTCGCGGTGCTGTTCGGCTCCATATCGGCCGTCCTCGGCAATCGCGGCCAGGTCGACTACGCGGCCGCCAACGACGCCCTGCAGAGCCTGGGCACCGCCTGGTCGGCCCGCACCGGGCACCGCGCGCTCACCGTGCACTGGGGTCCGTGGGCACCGACCGGCGGCCATCACGGCATGGTCACCCCGGAGTTGGGACGCGAGTACGCCCGGCGCGGCATCAGCCTGATCGACCCGGAGGAGGGCACGGCGGCGCTGCTGCGCGAACTCGCCTGGGGCGAGGAGTCGGCCGGAGCCGTCGTCTACACCGCTTCGGGTTGGTGACATGTCCGGCATGACGGACCGTCACGTGCCGGTCGCCATCGTGGGCATGTCGGTGCTGCTGCCCGGCGCCGCCGACCTCGACGCGTACTGGCGCAATCTGCTGGCCGGCACGGATGCCATCAGCGAGGTGCCGGACGGGCGATGGGACGGGGACTACTACCGCCCGGACTCCGCGAGCGGTCCGGCCGTCGCCGACCAGGTGTACTGCCGGCGCGGCGGGTTCGTCGACGCGCTGGCCGAGGTCGAGGTCACCCGGTTCGGCATCATGCCGAACTCGGTGCCCGGCACCGAACCCGACCAGCTCATCGCCCTCCATGTGGCCGCCGCCGCCCTCGCCGACGCGGGCGGCGAGTCCCGACTGCCCGACCGGCGGCGCGTCGGTGTCGTGCTCGGCCGGGGCGGCTATCTCACCCCCGGCCTGGTCCGCCTGGACCAGCGGGTCCGTACGGCGGGCCAACTCGTGCGCACCCTGGGCGAGTTGCTGCCCGACCTGGACCCTGGCCAACTCGACCGGATCCGCACGGCGTTCACCGAGCGGCTCGGCCCGGACAGTCCCGAGTCGGTCATCGGCCTGGTGCCGAACCTCGCGGCGTCCCGGGTCGCCAACCGGCTCGACCTGCGCGGCCCGGCGTACACGGTGGACGCGGCCTGCGCGTCCTCACTGATCGCCGTGGACCAGGCGGTGACCGAACTGGCCGCCGGGCGCTGCGACTTGATGCTGGCGGGCGGTGTCCACCACTGCCACGACATCACGCTGTGGAGCGTCTTCTCCCAACTGCGCGCGCTCTCCCCGAGCCAGCGCATCCGCCCCTTCCATCGCTATGCCGACGGCATCCTGATCGGCGAGGGCACGGGAGTCGTCGTCCTCAAGCGCCTCGCCGACGCCGAGCGCGACGGCGACCGGATCTACGCCGTCGTCCGGGGCACCGGTGTGTCCAGCGACGGCCGGGCCGCGAGTCTCGTCAACCCCGACTCGACCGGCCAGACCCATGCCGTACGGCAGGCCTGGGAGGCGGCGGGGCTCGACCCGGCGCGGCCCGACTCGATAGGTCTGCTGGAGGCGCACGGCACGGCGACACCCGCCGGTGACGCGGCCGAACTCGCCACGCTGGTCGAGGTGTTCGGGGACACCGGCACATCTCAGGGCAGTGCGGTCATCGGCTCGGTGAAGTCGATGATCGGCCACACCATGCCGGCCGCCGGGGTCGCCGGTCTGATCAAGGCGGCCCTCGCCGTCCACCACGGCATGCTGCTGCCGACCCTGCACTGCGACGACCCGCATCCGGCGCTCGCGGCCACGCGGTTCCGCCCGCTGGAGAAGGCGGCGCCCTGGGAGACGACTTCCGAGCAGCCGGTGCGGCGGGCTGCGGTCAACGCGTTCGGGTTCGGCGGCATCAACGCGCATGTCGTGCTGGAGGAGGCGCCGGGGGCCCGCGCACCACGTGCGGCGGCGGTGCTCGTAGACGAACCGGAACGTGTGCTGACCCTCGCCGCCGACAGCCCCGAGGCCCTCGCCGCGCTGCTGGAGGCCGACGACTCAACCCTCTTGGCCGCAGGCCACACGCGTCCTGCGTCGGGCCGCTCCCGGCTCGGGATCGTCGCCCCGGACGCCAAGCGGCTCGCGCTCGCCCGCCGTGCGGTCGCCAAGGGGCGGGCGTGGCAGGGCCGTAGCGATGTGTGGTTCACGCCGAGCCCGCTGATCGGGCCCGGCGGGGGCGGGCTGGCTTTCGTCTTCCCCGGCCTGGAGGGCGACTTCACGCCCCGGGTCGAGGATGTCGCCGCGCACTTCGGACTGCGCGAGACGAGGTCGCCAACTCCCGCACAGGTGGGGGACGTCGGCCGCCACGGCTTCGATGTGGTGGGTGTCGGGCGGCTGTTGGACGCGGCGCTGCGCCGGATGGGCATCGTCCCGGACGCGGTCGCCGGGCACAGTGTGGGCGAGTGGACGGCGATGACGGCCGCCGGGGTGTACTCGGCGGACGAGGTCGGCGGCTTCATGGAGTCCTTCGACCCCGACTCGGTGACGGTGCCGGGGCTGGCCTTCGGCGCGATCGGGGCCCCGGCCGAGCGCGTGCTGTCGGCGCTCGCCGACGACTGGGCGGACGCCGGGATCGTCCTCTCCCACGACAACGCGCCGGGTCAGTCGATGGTGTGCGGGCCGGACCAGGCCGTGGACGAGTTCGTGCGGTCCTTCCGCGCGCAGGGTGTCCTCAGCCAGGTACTGCCGTTCCAATCGGGCTTCCACACACCGATGTTGAGGCCCTACCTCGCGCCGATCGAAGCCGCCGCGAACCGCTTCCGTCTCCACCCGCCGACGGTCCCCCTCTGGTCCGGGACGACCGCCGCGCCGTACCCCTCGGACGAGACGGCCGTGCGCGAGCTGTTCATCCGGCACCTGCTGGAGCCGGTGCGCTTCCGGCAGCTCGTCGAGGCCATGTACGCGGCCGGTCATCGCGCCTTCGTCCAGGTCGGCACCGGCCAACTCGGTTCCCTCATCGACGCGACGCTGAGCGGACGCGACCACCTGGTGGTGGCCGCCAACTCGCCCCACCGCTCCGGTCTTGCCCAACTCCGGCGCGTGGCCGTGGCGTTGTGGTCGGCGGGCGGGGCGGTCGACCCGGCCGTGCCGGCGTCCGGGAAGGCCACGACCACCCCACGGCGGGACCGGCCTCCCATACGGCTCGACCTGGACGGGGCGCTCGTGTCGCTCGACGGCCCGAGCCTGGTGAAGCTGCGGGCGGAACTGCGCACACCTCTTCCGAGCACCACGGCTTCTCCCTTGGACGCCCTCACCGAACGCTTCCCGGCCGCAGCCGAGTTGGACGCCCTGCTGCGCGACACCGCCGACACGGCCGCCCAGCTCATCACCGCGGGCAGCGGCCGCCGGGCCGTGGCGGCCCTCCCCGTTCCGAGCCGCCAACCACCCGCTCCCGCACGGGAATGGCAGACCACGGTCCATGTCTCACCGGACTCGATGCCGTACCTCATGGACCACTGCTTCTTCCCACAGCGCGCCAACTGGCCGGATGTCGCGGACCGTTGGCCGGTGGTCCCGGCCACCACGATCGTCCAGCACATCATCGAGGCGGCGGAGCGGACCGCGCCCGGTATGCGGGCGGTCGCCGTGCACGACGCGCGGTTCGACCGGTGGCTGACGGCGACACCGTCGGTCGACGTACCGGTGCGGGTGACCACCGAGGCCTCCGGCCGGCTAGCCGTCTCCTTCGGCCCGCACGCACGCGCGGTGGTCGAGCTGGCCCCCGCGCACGCCGCCGCGCCTCAGCCCCACCAACTCCCCGACCCCGCCACCGAACGCACCCCCGACCACACCGCGTCCCATCTCTACGACGAGCGCTGGATGTTCCACGGCCCGGCGTTCCAGGGCGTCACCGAACTCACCGCGATCGGCGACCGCCACGTCCGCGGAGTGATCACCACACCCCCCGCCCCCGGCGCCCTGCTCGACAACGTCGGCCAGATCCTCGGCTACTGGATCATGGCGACCCGCACCGAACGCACCGTCGTCTTCCCGGTCGG
The DNA here is from genome assembly GCF_040605995.1 of Streptomyces sp. NPDC005492. Classification (NCBI taxonomy): domain Bacteria; kingdom Bacillati; phylum Actinomycetota; class Actinomycetes; order Kitasatosporales; family Streptomycetaceae; genus Streptomyces; species Streptomyces sp. NPDC005492. Next base: position 45,225 of record NZ_JBEXDX010000011.1, on the reverse strand, counting down.
CATGCGCGAGATGCGCTTCTACGGCCCTCATCCGCGCCCGGGCACCGAGGTGGAGTGCCTGGTGCGGATCACCTCGCTCACCGACACCGCGCTCGAAGCCGATGTGCGGCTCACGGTCGACGGCGAGGTGTGGGCGGAGCTGACCGGCTGGCAGGACCGGCGTTTCGACAACGACCCGCAGACCAGGCCGGTCGAGCGGTTCCCCGAGCGCAACACCCTCTCGGAGGCCCGCCCGGGCGGCCGGACCCTGCTGAACGAGCGCTGGCCCGACCTCGCCTCCCGCGACCTGATCATGCGCAACTCGCTGAGCAGCGTGGAGCGTTCGCAGTACGCCGAGCATCCGCCGCGCGGCCGCCGGCAGTGGCTGCTGGGCCGGATCGCGATGAAGGACGCGGTACGGCAGTGGCTTTGGGGCCACGGCGAGGGGCCCGTCTTCCCGGCGGAGATCCGGGTCCACAACGACGAGTCGGGCCGCCCGTACGTCACCGGTCTGCACGGCCGCACCCTGCCCCCGCTGGATGTCTCGCTGGCGCACCGCGCCGAGGCGGCGGTCGCGATCGTACGGCCGCACTCCCCCGGTCCCGGCCCCGGGATCGACATCGAGGAGGTCGTGGACCGCCCTCCCAGCACGCTCACCACCGCGCTCGGCGAGGAAGAACTCGCGCTGCTGCGTGCCCAGTCGACCGCCACCGGCGAGTCGGAGGCGCTCTGGTTCGCCCGCTTCTGGGCGGCGAAGGAAGCGGTCGCCAAGGCGGAGGGCACCGGCTTCCGCGGCCGGCCCCGCGACTTCGCCGTCTTCCAAGTCGTCTCCGGTTCACGGCTGTTGGTGTCGGGACGCCTGGAACGCGCCTACACGGTGCACTGCGAGCCGGCCGGCAATCCCCCCGCTCTGCCGGACCGGACCTACGTCGTGGCCTGGACGACGGGACCCGCGCACGAGGAGGAGTACGACCGATGACCACCCCCACCACCGAGGACACCGTTCTCGCCGACCTCACCGGCATGCTGACCGCGCTGCTGGAGGACGAGTACGGCGTCGACGACGTCGAGATCACCATGACGACGACCTTCAACCGCGACCTGGAGCTGGAGAGCATCGACCTGGTGACCCTGGCCGGGCTGCTCCAGGAGCACTACGGCACGAAGGTCAACTTCGCGGAGTTCCTGGCCGGGATGGAGTTCGACGAGATCATCGAACTCACCGTCGGCCGGCTCGTGGAGTACGTCGTGCAGAGCCTCAAGGCAGCCGAGGCGGGCTGACCCATGGCGATGGTCGACACCGGTCAACTCCGGTTGCACGTACAGCGAATGAGCCCGCCCGAGAACCGCCGCCCTACCGCGACGGCGGTGCTGGTGCACGGGCTGCTCACCGACAGCCTGGCCAGCTACTACTTCACGATCGCCCCGCCGTTCGCGCTGGCCGGCATCGACGTGGTCATGTACGACCTGCGCGGCCACGGCCGGAGCGGGCGCCCCGACACCGGCTACACCCTCGACGACAACATCGACGACCTGGAGGCGCTCCTCGACCGACTGGAGGTGACCGGCCCGGTGCATCTGGTCGGCAACTCCTACGGCGGGACGGTCGCGTTCGGCTACGCGGCCCGGCATCCGGAGCGCGCCGCCAGCGTCTCCCTCATCGAGTCGGAACCGGCGACCGCGGCCTGGGCGCCGAAGCTCGGCGGCATCCTGCACCGCGTGCTGCACGAGCTGGCGCACAACGAGGACGACGCGCTCGCCTGGATCAGCGCGAACCGCGGCCACAACACCGCCCGCCTCGCCAAGGGCGCCGCGCGGCTGGCCCGGGAGACCTCCCTCTCCCGGGACATCCCGCTCAGCAAAGTCCTGACGGACGATCAGGTCCGTGCCGTCCGCTGCCCGGTGCTCGGCATCTACGGCGGCGACTCGGACCTCGCCCTGCTCGCCCCGTGGCTGGAGTCCATGCTCCCGGACTGTCGGACCGTCGTCGTACCCGGCCACGAGCACTCCGTGCTGGTGGAGGCGGCGGGCACGGTCGGCACCCACATCCTCTCCCTGATACAGCGGGCGAGCGCGACGGGGGCCGCCGAGGTGGCGGCCCGGTGAGCCGGTTCCTGTTCGTCGTACCGCCTTTGGTCGGCCACATCAACCCGGCGGCGGCCGTGGCGACCGAACTCGCTTCGCGCGGCCACGAGTTGGCGTGGGCATGCGCCGATCCCGCTCTCGTACGGCGACTCGCCGGGGAGTCGGCGCGGGTGTTCCCGTGCGCCGGACCGGTGCCGGGCACGGGCGAGGGCATCCGGCCGCCCGACATCCGCGGCCCCGAGGCGCTGAAGTTCCTGTGGGAGGCCTTCCTCGCGCCGCTCGCCGAGCAGATGGCGCCCGGAGTCGCCGCCGCCGTCGCGGAGTTCGGGCCGGATGCGCTCGTCGCCGACCAACAGGCTCTGGCCGGTGGGCTGGTGGCGGAACGCCTCGGCATACCGTGGGCGACCTCGGCCACCACCTCGGCCGAGTTCACCGACGTCCTCGCGGGGATGCCCAAAGTCGCCCTGTGGCTCGACGAGTTGCTGCACGGACTCCGCGCCGGCATCGGCGACCCGTCCGGCACCGCCGACCCGCGCTTCTCGCCGCATCTGGTGCTGGCGTTCAGCACTCCCGAACTCGTCGGCCCCGAGGCGCGGCAAGGCGAGCAGATCCGCTGGGTCGGCCCGTCGATCGCGCCCCGCCCGGCCGCGCCGGACTTCCCCTGGGACTGGCTGGACCCGGCCCGCTCCCTGGTCCTGGTCAGCCTCGGCACCGCCAACACCGACGTGGGCGCCCGTTTCCTCACCGAGTGCGTGACGGCACTGCGGGCCCGAACGGACCGCGTCCAGGCGGTGATCGCGGATCCGGGCAACGCGCTCGACGCGGCCCCCGAAGAACAGGACAAGGACCTCCTGATTCTCCCCTCGATCCCCCAACTCCCGCTCCTCGAAAGGGCGGACGCGGTCGTCTCGCACGCCGGGCACAACACGGTCTGCGAGGCGCTGTGGCACGGCGTCCCCCTCGTCGTGGCGCCCATCCGCGACGACCAGCCGGTGATCGCCGGGCAGGTCACCGGCGCGGGCGCGGGCATCCGGGTCCGCTTCGGCCGGGTCACCGCACCGAAGCTGGGCGCGGCGATCGACGCCGTACTCCACGAACCCGACCACCGCGCCGCGGCGGGCCGCATCCGTACGGCGTTCCGCGCGGCCGGAGGCAGCCGTGCGGCGGCGACCCATCTGGAGCTGCTGGCCACCGGCGCGCCCTTCAAGGAGACCCAGTGAGCAACGCGGACGACCTCAAGGCACCGAGCCGCAACGACCAGGTGGCGGCCCTGCGCCCGATCTACCAGGCCGACCTCGCCGACGGCCTGGCCCGCTTCTTCGAGCCCAGGCGCGAGACCTGCCCCTGGTGCGACTCGTCGCGGCTGCGGACCCGGTTGCGCACGAAGGACCTGATCCAGCACAAGCCGGGCACCTTCGTCCTGGACCGCTGCGAGGACTGCCGGCACACGTTCCAGAATCCCCGACTGAGCCCGGCGGGGCTGGAGTTCTACTACCGGGACTTCTACGACGGCCTGGGCGAGAAGCAGTTGGGCAACACGTTCGCGGCCCGTACCAAGATGTACGAGCAGCGAGCACAGTCACTGCTCCCGCACTCCCCGACTCCCAAGAACTGGCTGGACGTCGGCACGGGTCACGGCCACTTCTGCGAGTCGGCCCGCACGGTGTACCCCGACACCACCTTCGACGGCCTCGACTTCACGGACGGCGCCGAACTCGCCGAGCAGGCGGGCCGGGTGGAGCGCGGCTACCGCGGCAGCTTCCCCGAACTGGCCCCGGATCTCGCGGGCCACTACGACGTCGTCAGCATGTTCCACTACCTGGAGCACAGCACGGAGCCCGAGCGCGAACTGGCGGCGGCACACCGGGCGGTGCGCCCCGGCGGCCACCTCCTGATCGAGGTCCCGGACCCCGACAGCCGGTACGCCGCCCTCCTCGGCCGCTGGTGGCTGCCCTGGCTCCAGCCCCAGCACCTGCACTTCATCCCGGTCGAGAACCTGCGCCGCCGCCTCACCGACCTGGGCTTCACGGTCGTGGCGGAACAGCACGCCGAGCCGCACGACCCGGTCGACCTCCTCGCCGGAACCTGGCTGGCCCTGGACACGGCCGCGCCCCGCGACAACCTCCCCTGGCTCCCGAAACCCCCGACCGGCGCCGCCCGCACGCTCCGCGCGGCGGTCCTGATCGCCGGCATCCCGGCGCTGATCCTGGGCACGCTCCTGGACCGGTTCGTGGTGAAGCGGCTGTCGGCCCGGCTGGGGGTGTCGAACGCCTATCGGCTGGTGGCCCGGCGCGACTAAGCAGTCAGGACACGTCGGCCGTCGTCGCCCCCCATTGAATGATGCATTCACCGCGTCTAGCATCACTCGGTGATTCCATCATTTTCCGTCTGACTCTCGTCGAGCACGGCGCCAAGGGGCGACGAGCGGCCGCGGCCCGGTTCCGGGGGCTCCGGCCGCCCGTCTCCGCCCCTACGACGGGTCAGCTCGCGGTACGGCGGATGCGTCCCTCGTAGCGCTTCTCCAGCTCCAGATTGCCCTCGAAGCCGCCCGGCACATTGGCCGAAACGTATACGGGAGGCCGCTCCCCCGAGGCGAGCAGCCGGCCCGCCGCCTCCGCGACCGACAGTTGGACGAGCATCGCGCCGGTGAGAGTGGACAGGGCGCAGACCACGCCCCCGCCCGGGAGTTCGAGGAGGGCGTCGCCGCGCGGGGCCGCGTTGTCGAGGACGACGTCGGCGAGGTCGGCGAGCTTCTTGCCACTCGGGTGGGCCGCGGGGACGGCGCTGGTGTGGGCGAGCGAGGTGAGGGCCAGCAATCGGTGGCCGCGCTCCTTCACCCTTAGGGCCATCTCCACGATCACCTTGTTGACACCGGAGTTGGAGACGATGACGAACAGGTCCTGGGGGCGTGGCCCGGCGAGGTCGTAGAGGCGGTCGGCGATCCCGGCCCGCCGCTCCAGCAGCGGATCGTCGAGGACGCTCGGGTCGTCGCCTCCGTAGAGGACGAGGTCGGCGATGCTGAGGCGGTTGGTGGGCACCAACCCCCCGGCCCGGCCCGCGAGTTCGAGGACCAGGGCCTGGGAGTGGCCGGTGCCGAAGGCCTGGATGACGCCGTCCGTGCGGACGCAGTCCGCGATGAGCCCGGCGGCGCGGGACACGCTGTCCCGGCTGGACTCGGTGACGCGCTGGAGGACGGCCAGGCTCTCGCGCGCGAAGGTCTCAGCGCTCACGGACTCGGCGGACACGAAAGTCTCCCCACCGGTGGATCAAACCACCTATTTATTCCTAGAATATTGAATCAATGAATCACACACGGTCCTGGTATTCAATCGAGGGCCTCTGGGGTGGCTGATACCTTCTGCACATGCCCCCGACAGACGTCACCTCCCTGATCCGCGCCGAGCTGCCCCGGCTGGCCGGCTCGCTGCGTAAGGTCGGCGAGCTGATCCTGGAGGATCCGGCCGCCGTCACCCACTGCTCGGCCGCCGAGCTGGGTCGCCGCACCGGCACCTCGCAGGCGACGGTGACGCGGTTCTGCCGGGCGGTGGGCCTCGACTCGTATCAGCATCTGCTGATCGAGCTGGCCCAGGAGCGCGGCCGCGGCGAGGTCTCCGACTGGGGCACGGCCGAGATCGGCCCGGACATCTCCCCGGACGACGATCTCGAACGGGTCGTACAGGTCGTGGGCAGTGCGGATCTGCGCGCGGTGCAGCACACCATCGACCGTATCGACCTCGACGCGGTGGAGCGCGCGGCCACGGCCGCCGCCCGCGCCCGGCGCATCGACGTCTACGGCATCGGCGGCAGCGGGGCGATCGCCCAGGAGACCGAGACCCGGCTGTTCCGGATCGGCTGCGCGGTGCGCGGCTGGACCGAGGTGCACGCGGCCGCCACCTCCGCCGCCCTGCTCACCCCGGCGGACGTCGCCATCGGTATCTCCCACTCCGGTGTGACCCGCGAGACCACCGAGCCGTTCGCACTCGCCAAGGAGCGCGGGGCCACCACCATCGCCCTCACCTCCGACCCCCGCTCACCGCTCGCCCGCGCCGCCGACATCCGGCTCATCTCCTCGTCCTCGGCGACGAGTTTCCCCACCGGCATCATCGGCGCCCGCCACTCCGTCCTGGTCCTCATCGACTGTCTCTACGTCCGCATCGCCCAGCTCTCCTACCAGCGCGCGAGCGCCTCACTGGCCCTCACGGACCACATCGCCGGGGAGCACGCGGTGAAGCCACGCAGGGGCCGGTAGCCTCAACCCGCGTGAAAACGACCGCTAGTTGACGTCCCGGTGGGCAAGTCGGGCAAGGGCGACCGCGCCGCCGCAGCCGTCCGGTACCCAGTCGAGGGTCAGGCCGAGGGTGTGGAGGCGGGCGGCGAGGGGGGCCGTCAGAGGGCCTTCGGGGCCCAGCAAACCGCCCGTGGCGACGATCCGTTCACCGAAAGCCGGTTGCAACGCCCTTACCGTGTCGGTCAGTTGGTCCGCCGCCTCGTCGAGAATCCGCTCCGCCACGGCGTCCTTCCCGTCGGCCGCCTCGACCACCAGCGGGGCCAAGCGGGCGAGACGGACGGGGAGTTCGGCCATGACGGCGGGGAGGACATGCATGCGGTAGGCCTCGCGGTGGGCGCCGGACCAGTCGCCGTCGCCGGGGAGTACCGCGTCGGGCACCCCCAGCGCCCGCCCCACCGAGACCGCCAGCACCGTCGCCGCTCCCCGGCCGTCCGCCATGCGCAGCGCGGCCCGTACCGCGCTCCGGCCGATCCAGAAGCCGCTGCCGTCGTCGCCGAGGAGCCAGCCGTCGCCGTCCACGGTGGTGGTGGAGCGGCGGTCGGTGATGCGCAGGGCGACCGCGCCGGTGCCGGCGACCAGGGCGAGGCCGTCGGCGGGGGTCCCGGGGGCGGAGGCGAAGGCCGCCTCGATGTCGCTGCAGACGCGGATTTGGTCGGCCCGGATGCCGAGGTGCCTGAGCGCCGCGGTGAGGGCGGCGCGGGCGTTGACGTGGCCCGGTTCCTCGGCGGAGGCCGCCGTGGCACCCGCGAAACCACCGGCCACGGCCACCACACGGGCGCGCGCCCACTCGGGCACAGCCAGGGTGAGCGCCTCGACGAGATGGCCGGTGAGTCGCGGCACCGGGACGGTCAGGGCGTTTCCGGGACCGGCGACACCCTCGTCGAGGGGGCGCCCGTCCTCGGCGGCGGCGAGAACGGCGCGGGTGCGGGTGCCGCCGGCATCGAGACCGACGACGAGATCACCCACCGAACCGCCCACGGGATCCTGGATCACATCAGTGCTCATCGCCGACCATGGTTCCATCCGTGGCCGCCGCTCATGACGCTCACGCGCCCGCCAGGACCTCCGCGACCGCCCGCAGATTGACCCGCCCCCGCCCGTAGGAACAGAGGGCGCCGCCCTCCGGCAGCCCCGTGTCGACCAGTAGGGCGTCGGGTCGCCGGGCCGTCAGGGTGTCGCGCAGCCGGGCCTGCCAGGGGTGCAGGCCGGCGTCGGAGGTGGCGATCACCAGCGGGGAGCCGTCGCGCGGGATCGCGTCGACGAGGGCGGCGGGGTCCGCCGGTTCCTCGGTGAGGGTCGTACCGGTGGCCGTGGGGTCGATGGTGTGGAGTTCGGCGAGGAGGTCCTCGCCGCCCCAGTTCAGGGCGGGGTGCGGGGCCGGGAACAGGTCGACGACATGGGCGCCGCGCACCGGCGGCGGCAGGGGCCGGGAGCGTACGGCACGGCGGGCCGCCTCCGGCCCCGCGTCCGCGTCCCAGGCGGTGACCGTCCGGCGCGGGGTCGCGTACCGTTCGGCGAGCCGCCGCACCCGCCCGGCCGCCTCCCACACCCGCTCCTCGGGCAGCACCCGCGCGTGCAGCGCGTCGAGCACGGCGTCCCGGCAGGCCAGGGTGGTCTCCAAGTCCGGTACGGCGACGATGACTTGGTCCGCTCCCGCGGCGAGGGCGATCCGGGCCCCGGCCGCTTCGCCGTACGCGTCGGCGATCGCCTTCATCTCCAGCGCGTCGCTCACGAGCACACCGTCGAAGCCGAGTTCGAGCCGGAGCAGATCGCCGAGGATGCGGCGGCTCAGGGTGGCGGGGCGGTTGCCGTCCAGGGCCGGGAAGACGACATGGGCGCTCATCAGCATCGGCACGCCCGCGGCGATGGCCGCGCGGAACGGTTCGAGATCGACGAGGAGTTGGTCGTACGGCCGCGGGTCGATCGCGACACCGTGGTGGCTGTCGGTGACCGTGCCGCCGTGGCCCGGGAAGTGCTTGGCGCAGGAGGCGACGCCGCGTACGTCGGTGGCGGCGATCCAGGCGCGCAGATGGCGGGCGGCGAGGGCGGGGTCGGCGCCGAAGGAGCGGGTGCGCACGATCGGGTTGCGCGGCTGGTGCTGGAGGTCCGCGACAGGGGCGTACGAAGCGGTGATGCCCAGCGTGGCGAGATGACCGGCGAGCGCGTCGGCGCAACGGGCGGTCAGGGCCGGGTCGTCGACGACACCGAGGGCGTAGGGGCCGGGGATCTCCGGGGCACCGGCGTTCACCAAGTGGCCGATGCCACCGCCCTCGTTGTCGATGGCGACGATCAAGTCCGGGCGGATGGCGCGGAGTTCGTCGGTGAGCCGGCGCACCTGCTCGGCGTCCCGGACATTGCGGGTGAACAGGATGACCCCGCCGAGGCCCCGGTCGACGAGCCGCTTCAGCGTGTGCGGCACGGCCGTCGCACCGTCGAACCCGGCGACCAGACAGCGATGGGCCGCCTCGTCGAGATCGACGGGAAGGGCGGTGGCGGCGGCGGACGGTCGCTCGGCTTGGGTCATAATGGAATTCAAATGGCTCGATAAGCCGGAAGTCAACAAATCGATGGATTGTTGATTCAGGCAATGAATTCACCCCGGCCCCGTCAATGAGTTCGCCCCGGCCTCATTCCTTCCGCGCGGCCCCACACTCTCCGTGCCGTCCGCGTCGCCCGCCCGCCCGCACTCCTTCCGCTTACGGACACCGCGACGTCATACCAGGCGGGAACGTTTCGTCTCGTGCCCCTGCTTCCGCTCGAAGACCTCCCCGGGCCGCTCCCCGTCTCCACCCCCGGCCCCGCTCCCGTGCCCGTCCCCTTCCGCCTCCCCGCCGCGGCCCGCCTCGCCACCAAGGTGCTGACCCTGCTGCCCCTGCTGCTGATCGCGGTGTGGGCGGCGGTCGACTGGCATGCCATGTACGACGGCACCACCCGGCTGGCCTCCGCCGACCCCTGGTGGCTGCTGGCCGCGCTCTTCTTCACCTGCCTCGGCTGGGGCACCGCCGCCCTCGTCCGCCAGGGTGCCGTGCCCGAACGGCTGCCGACCGGTCTGCTGATCGCCTCGCAGTTCGCCGCCGGCGCCGCCAACCACGCCCTGCCGGCCAGCATCGGCGCCCACGCCGTCACCCTGCGCTTCCTCCAGGGCCGCGGCATCCCCCTCGCCCGCGCCACCGCCTCCCTCGCCCTGTACTCGCTGGTCAGGCCGATCGCGAAGACGTTCGTGCTGCTCGTCTTCCTCGTCTCCTTCCCCGAGATACTCCAGTTCGGCCAACTCGCGCCCAGGGGCTGGTCGTTGCTCCTCGCCTTCGGCGGTCTGGCGACCGCTCTCACCACGGCCACCGTCCTGCTGACGGCCGTCCCCCGACTGCGCCGCCCGGCGCTGCGCTGTGTCCGCACCGCCCTGACCGACGTACGCCAACTGCACACCATGCCCAGTCGGATCCTCGCCCTGTGGGGCGGAGCGGCGGCCGCCCCGGTGCTCCAGGCGACGGTGATCTTCTCGGTCGGCGCCTCGCTCGGCATGCCGCTGTCCTGGGCCCAGGTGGTCCTGGCGTTCCTCGCGGCCAGCACGGCGGTCGGCGCCGTTCCCGCACCCGGCGGGATCGGTCCCGTGGACGCGGCGACGGTGTTCACGATGGTCGCGTTCGGCGCCCCCATGGACCTGGCCACGGCGAGCGTCATCGGCTACCGCGTCCTGACCGTGTGGCTGCCGTTGCTGCCGGGGGCGCTGATGCTGTCGGCGCTGGTCCACCGGAAGGTGCTCTGACCGAAACCCACTTGTCCGGCCGTCCGTCGCGGGTCTAACGTCGCTGCTCATCGGCGTGTAGCTCAGTAGCAGAGCACCGGGCTCTGGACCCGGAGGGCGCGGGGGCGGAACCCGCCACGTCGGCTTATGGATGACGACGCTGAGCAGCAGCACCTCACCCCGGCGCCGGGCTATGCCCTGGGCCAGTTGGCCAAGGCCTTCACGACCGCGCTGACCCACGAGGACACCGACACCCGCCGTCGCGCGGAGGGCCGCGCGAAGCGCTGGCGTGCCGTGCTCGCGGGGATGACGGGCGGCCGACTGACGGTCGGTTCGCGCACCCCGGTGGCCGGGCTTCCGGCCTGGGTCACCCCCGAGGTACTGCGCGGCGGTTTCGCCACCGGGACCCCGGGCGCGGGCGGCCCGCTCCAGCCGTACGAGCTCGGGCTCGCGGAGCGGTTCGGCGTGCCCGCGGACCGGCGGGCGCTGTTCGCCCACTGCCTGACCGACACCGGACTCACCTGGTTGTGGGGGCAGTTGGACAGCGGGCGGTACGAGGTGACCGTGCCGGAGGAGGGCGCGCTGCTCACCATGGCGTGGCTGGTGCGGCACGGGGAGACGGCCGGTGCGCTGGACCTGGTCGCGGAACTGGAGCCGTTCGCGGGCCGACTCCGGTTCCTGCCGCGCCCGTCGACCGGTCGGCGCGGCCCGGACGTCGCCGACGCGGTGCACCGTCGTAGCGTCTCCGAAGCCGTGGACACCCTGGTCCGGAGGCGCCCCAACGCCGCCGTGGAGACCCAGCGCGAGGCACTGACCGTATGGCAGCCGTTCGGTGACGAACTGCTCGCGCACTGGCTGGAGACGGCGGGCGGGGAGGACGGTCGGGTCCTCGAACTCGCCCCGGACGACGGGTGGTTGGAGCGCGGCGCCGCCCTCCTGGACCGCTATCGACTGCTGGCCGCGGAGCACACCCGCTGCGGGAAGCACCGCGATCCGAAGCAGAACCTGGGCATTCTGCGCGGGGCCCTGGAAGAGACCGTCGCCGGGCGGCAGTTGGACGCAGGGCGGCTCGGCCTACTGCGGCACGCCGTCACCTCGATGGTGCGGCGGCGCGGTCTGCCCGGCTCCGCCCCGCACACCGAACTCCGCCGCGCCCAGGGGGCCCAGGCCGCCCTCCCCTCCCATCACGCCCTGGCCCAGGTGGCGTTGGGCCGACTCGCCGTGCTGCCCCAGGAGTTCGGCATCGCCGACCCCACCCCCGTACTCGCCCCGGTCTCCGCACCGGAGGAGCGGGAGACCGGCGTGCCCGCAGGGGCCGAACTCCCGCAGTCGGTACGCCGGGTGGTCGAACGCACGCTGAGCGCGCCGGTAGCCACCCTCGTGGAACGCGGGGTCGTCCCGTCGGCCGAGGTACTGGCCGAACTGGTACCGCAGTTGGTCGCCGTCACCACCGCACGCGCCTACGCCGACCAGGCGCTGCGGACGCTGATGGCCGCGAACTACACCGCGTTCCGCAACCGCCGTTCCCTGCTGCTGCTCAACCTGGAGCGGCAGATCCGGATCGAGGAACTGCCCTGGGTGCGGGCGGTCGAAGCGCACCGCGGCGACGGCACGGTCGAAGCCGCCCTGCTGCTACGGCAGTTGGGCGAACTGGCGGTTCAGGCGTTCCCAGGCACGATCCTGCCCAACCCGCTGGTGCGTGAACTCGGCGTGCTCGCCCGCCGGTCCGGCCTGGGCGCACCGCTGGTGGAGGAGCTGGCCGCCGACATCTTCATGGACACCTTCGGCCCCAAGTTCCTGGTGGCGGCCCGGATCGCGGGCGAACTGCTGGGCGGTTCGCTGTACGAGCGGTACTACGGCATCGACTACGCGGCGATCCGCGACCTGTCGATCGCCGAGGCGAGCAAGACGGCGGGCCGCTCGTCCGGGCCCCGGACCTCCCCGGGGTTCGCCAGGCTGTGCGCGGAGCGGGCCGCGTCGGCGTCCTCGGCCCCAGCGGGACCGCCCGGGCCCTCGTCCGGGTCCTGGGTGGCGGGCAACGGCAAGGTGATCGAGCAGTCCCAGATCCTGACCACACACAACCTGGCCACGTTGGTCCACCGGGTGGGCATCGCCCCCGCACCGGGGTGGGCCGACCTGGCGCGCCGCTGCTTCGGCGCCGTGTGCCGGCTGACGGGCCGGGTGCACCACAACCCGTGGCCGTACTCCACGATCAAGGACGCGGCTTACGCCTGGCGGCAGTTGGTGTTCCACCTGTCGCTGTGCACACCCGCCGAACAGCGGCGGGTGCTCGACGCCCTGGACGAGGAGACGGCCCGTCACCCCGGCCATGTCGCCGCTCGGCTGGCGCCCGCCCTCGCGGGGCTGCGCCTGGTCGCCGACGGTGGCACCTTCGCCGCCGACGGCTCGGCGAGCGGGGGCCGGGCCCGCCGTCTCCTCGGCTGGACGACGGACGGCCACTGGCTGGCGGCGGACCCAACTGGCGTGGCGCAGAAGGGTAGTTGAGGGACACCCAGCCCGGCCCTACACCTCCGTCGCCGTGCGCACCGCCGCCTCCGTCAGGGTCTTCGCGGTGCGTACGGCGCTGGCGACGGCCTCGTCGGGGGTGAGCCCCACCTGGTCGGTGAGGGTGAACAGCGCGTCCGCGCCGACGACCACCGCGAGGCTCCGCTTGAGCTGGACGAACGCGTCCGGGTCGGTCACGCCGAGGGTGGCGGACAGGGGCGCGAGGGCGTGGTCGATGAGTCCGAAACGGATCCCGGGCCTCATGCTCTCCATGTCCGGGCGGACGATGGTCGCGGCCATCATCGCGCGCACCCCGCCCTGACGGGCCAGTATGCCGCGCAGCAGGAACTCGCAGGCGAACGCGATCCGTTCGACCGGATCGCGGGAGTCGGCGACCGGGGCGAGCGCGTCGACGGGGTCGGGCCAGACACCGGCCAGGGCCTCACCGATCAGTGACGGCAGGTCGGGGAAGTACCGGTAGGCGGTGGCCTCGGAGACCAGGGCGGCGCGGGCGATCTCGGGCATGGTCACCTCGCTGCCCGCACCGATCAACTCGCGGGCCGCGTCCACGATCGCCGTACGGGTGCGCTGCTTCTGGTTGCTGCGGCCCGTGCCCGTCGGTGCTGTCGCCATGGGTGTGTCACATCCCCGTTCTCGCTCGGTGCGGCTGTCCGTCCCTTCGCCACTTTATCACGCCAGGCTCTCGTCATGAGAGTTCACTTGCACGACGAGAGCTGCCCCGCCTACTGTCGTCATAAGGGCGCACAACGCGCCGCGAGGACAAGGGAGTCGGCGATGAACAAGGTTTCCGTGGTCGGTCCGGACGACGGCGAGACGATCCACCTGGGCCCGGCCACCATGCGCATCCTGGAGGACGGCAGCACCACCGGCCACCGCCTGGGCATCGGCGAGATCACCCTCGCCCCGCGCACCCAGGGCCCGCCGCAGCACCGGCACGCCCAGCACGACGAGGGCTTCTACGTCGTCTCCGGCACCGTGCACTTCACCATCGGCGAGACCGTCCACATCGCCCCCGCGGGCACCCTCGCGATGATCCCGCCGGGTGCCCCGCACACCTTCGCCAACCCCGGCGACGAGCCCGCGGTGATGATCAACACCTTCACACCCGACCTGTATGTGCAGTACTTCCGCGAGCTGCGCGACATGATCGCCGGTGGCCGGGAACTCGACGCCGAGTCGACGATCGAGGTGATGGGCCGCTACGCCACGGTCCCCTCGACCGAGTTCGCCTGAGCCGGCGTCACCTGCGGGTGTTGGTGGTGGGTGTGGGCTCGGTGCCCTCGGCCCGTACGGTGCCGTGGCCCTTCTTGGCGCGGTGCTTGGGCGGTGCGACGTCCTGGGGGAAGGTGAGTTGCTGGTTCATCCACTTCAGGGCACCGGGCATCTCCCGGGTCCAGGTGGGGAAGTTGTGGCTGCCCGACTCGGGCTGGATGGACGCGACCCGCATGGGTGCCTTGACGGCCTTGATGAAGGCGAGGGTCTGCGGATAGCCCCGCTCGCCGTGCTTGCTCTCGGCGACCAGGACGGAGACCTGGGGAATGGGCAGGTGCTTCAGCCGCCACATCAGATCGTGTCCGTTGACCCGGTTGACCCGGCCGAGGCCGCTGCCGAAGAGGTTGCCGGTGGTGGGGTCGTCCTTGACCTTGTAGTCGGGCGAGAGGGCGGCGGCCGTCGAGTACACCTTCGGGTTGCGCATCGTGAGCTGGAGGGCGCAGCTGCCGCCGGAGGAGTAGCCCATGACACCCCAGGCGCTGGCGTCGCGGCCGACCCGATAGGTGGACCGCAGCGCGTGCGGAAGGTCCTTGGCGAGGAAGGTCTCGGTCTGCGGTCCGCCGGGGACGTTCACACACTCGGTGTCGCGCGGCGGGGCGATGGTGGGCCGGATCATCACCATGATGGTCGGCTGCATCTGGCCGCTCTTCTGCAGTTGTCCGGCGGTCTGCGACACCCGCAGGTACTGGGCGAGGTTGAAGATGCTGCCCGGGTAGCCGCTGAGCGCGACGACCACCGGGAAGCGCATCCTCGCGTAGGCCTTCTGGAAGTACTGAGGCGGCAGATAGACGAACGCGGGGTCTACGACACCTGTGGTGTGGCCGATGATCTTCACGGACTCCACCCGGCCGTTCACCGCGGGGGACCCGGTGGGCAGTCCGCTGACCCGGTTCAACTGCTCGTTGGAGGCGGGCTGCACGAGGGCCCCCTTCACGGCGACACCCGTCGCGCCGCCGTTGTCGTCGGCCGCCTGGGTCACGCCGACGGGGGCGGTGTCGACGTTCCCGAACAGCTCGCCCCAGGATCCGAAGAACTGGTACGACGAGTTCAGCCAGCACGCGAACGCCGCGATGATCGCCACCTGTGTCACCCCGACGGCCGCCAGCCGTCCGAGCACCGGCCGCACCCCGGAACTGGCGAGCCTTGGCCACACCCAGACCAACAACGCCACACAGACGACGGCCACGGCCGCCACCACATAAACGGTAGTCTCGCTGGTCAAACCCATGACACCAGTCCCCGGCTTCCCTTGCCAATGCTCGTTCCTTCATACAGAAGGAGGGCTACGAGTCCTTCCGCGTTCCTCAACGAACACGAATAGGACAAAGAAGCGGGTCCACGTACGTTTCCCCGGACGGCCGCGTCGTGATGTTTCGGCGGGGTGGCGGGCGGGCGTTGGATGTGGTGGGAGGGGGCGAGGCTGGGTTGCGCTGGGGCTGGGAGGCGGGCGGGCCCGGTCGCGCCCGGAGCAGAAAGCAGGTAGTCCCGGCCTCGCTCGGGGCAGAAAGCAGGCAAGCCCAGCCGCGCTCAGGGCAGGAGGCAAGCCAGACAGCCCCGCCCGGAACTGGAGGCAAGCCCGGCTGCGCCCGGAGCGGAAGACAGGCGAACCCGGCCGCGCCCGGGACGGGAGGCGAGCAAGCCAGGCCGCGACCGGGACGGGAGACAAGCAAGCCCGACCGCGACCGGGACGGGAGACAAGCAAGCCCGACCGCGCCCGGGACGGGAGACAAGCAAGCCCGACCGCGACCGGGACGGGAGACAAGCAAGCCCGACCGCGCCCGGGACGGGAGACAAGCAAGCCCGACCGCG
>NZ_JBEXDX010000011.1:0-29425 GCF_040605995.1 Streptomyces sp. NPDC005492 | reverse complement strand
TACGACCGGGACGGGAGACAAGCAAGCCCGGCCACGCCCGGAGCGGGGCCTGCGGTCCGCCGCCCCGCGTGGGTCCCAACTCGGCTCGATCGGCGCGGCGATCTCCACGCGGTCGGCCGGCCGACACCGCGAGCCGAATCCCGACGGGCGCACCCGCCTGCGGCTCGGAGTGCCCGGCGAAACGCGTCGGCTGTCGGCCACTCGCTCCGAGGAGGGGCGTCTGACGCCCGCCCCGGGAAGCCCTGCGCCAGCCGCACCGCCGTGTCCCACACCGGAAACGGGCCGCGCCAGACCGTGACCCACAGCCCACAATGGATCGCGCAGGCCGCGCCCCGGACGGGAGCCAAGCAAGCCCGGCCACGCCCGGAGCGGGGCCTGCCGTCCGCCGCCCCGCCCGGGTCGCGGCCTCTGCTCGATCGGCGCGGCGATCTCCACGCGGTCAGCCGGCCGACACCGCGAGCCGAATCCCGACGGGCACCCGCCTGCGGCTCGAAGCTCCCGGCGAACAAACGCGTCGACCGCCAGCCACTCACTCCGGGGACGGCGTCCGGCAGCCGCCCCAGGGAACCCTGCGCCGGCCGCCACCGGCCGTGTCTCACGCCGGAAACCGACCACGGCGGGCCACAGCCCACAGCCGATCGTGCGGCTCGGCGTCGCTCAGTCGCAGTGGCTCTGTGCGTCGTCCCGCTGCTTCGGCAACTCCTTTCGGTGCGGGGACGGTTGAGTCGGCCGGGGCCGCATCTCCCGGCCCGAGCCGGTAGGTTTCGCAGCGGTCCGAAGGGGTCGGGTCCGGGGAAAGGAACCGTATGGCGAAGGAAGACTCCGCCGTGCTGGCCGACAGACTGGCGTCCGCCCGGTTGCGGTACTTCGTCGGCAGGGAGCGGGAACTGGCCCTCTTCCGGCGGGCGTTGGCCGGCGAAGCCGGCACTCCGACGGTCATCGTGCTGCACGGACCGGGAGGCATGGGAAAGAGCGCCCTGCTGCAACGATTCGCCGCGGAGGCACGCGGCGCCGGCCGGCCGGTCGTCGGCGTGGACGCCCGTACCGTCGGACTCTCCCCCGCCGCCTTCGAGGAGGCGGCCGCCGAAGTCTTCGTCCAGGACAACGCTGTCCTGCTGGTCGACGACTTCGAGCGCTACCGGGACATGGAGGAGTGGATCCGCGACCGCTTCCTGCCACGGTTACCGGCCGGCGTCCTGGTCGTCGTCGCGGGCCGGCTCGCCCCCGACCCCCTCTGGAAGGCGGACCTCGCGTGGAGTGAGGCTCTGGAGGTCGTCCCGCTGAGGGAGTTGGGACCTGCCGACGCCGCGGCCCTGCTCACCTCGCGGGGTGTCGCCCCCTCCCTGCACCCGGCCCTGCTCAGGTTCGCCGCGGGCCACCCCCTCGCCCTCCGGCTGGCCGCGGACGCCGCGACGCACGGCAACACCTCGGCGGACGAGGTGTTCTGGGCACCCCTGCGCCCGGTCGTCGACCGGCTGCTGACCCACCTCGTCGGCAAGCCGCCGTCGCCCGCGCACCGCCGGGCGCTGGAAGTGTGCGGCCATGTGGCCGACACCACGGAGGAACTCCTGCGCGTGGTCCTGCCCGACGAGGACGCAACCGAACTGTTCGCCTGGCTACGGCAGTTGTCGTTCATGAGGTCCGGGCCCTTCGGGGTGTGCCCGTACGACGTCGTCCGTGACGCCCTCGACAGCGACTTGCGCTGGCGCGATCCGCAGCGGTACCGGGCCATGCACCGCGCGGTGCGCCGACACCTGGTGGAGCTGGTCCGCGACGCGCCGGAGAAGGAAGCCCTGCGGGCCGCCCGCGAGTTCAACCACATCGTCTCCCGGGCCCAGTGGCTGAGGGAGTTCCAGGGCGGCCGGGACGAAGCCGCCGTCCACGAGGAACCCCTGCGGCCCGAGGACGCCCCGGCCCTGATCGAGCTGACCCGCAGGGTCGAGGGCGAGCCCACCTCCCGTTGCGTCGCCCACTGGTTGAGGCGTCAGCCCGAGGCGTTCCACGTCCACCGCCGCAGCGGCACGGGTCAACTACTTGGATTCATGGCCTGGTTGAGGGTCGACGCGCTCGACGACGAGACCCGGGCGGCCGACCCCGTGACGGCCGAGGCATGGGAGCTGGTCTCCGCGATGACTCCGCCGCGCCAGGGCGAACACCTCGGTGTGGCACGGTTCATGGTGCACGAGGAGAACCATCACCGCCCCTCGCGGTCGTGGGACCTGGTGCGCATGCGGATCGTCTTCGAGCTGCTGCGCGCCAAGCACTGCGCCTGGTCCTGTTTCGTCAGCGCCGAACCGAAGTTCTGGGCGCCCCTGATGACGTACATGGGCATGTTCCAGCCGCCCGGCCAGGCCGTCCACGCCGATCGCGGATACGGCCTGTTCTGCCACGACTGGCGGGCCGCTCGGGTGGACGAGTGGGCCGAGGGGATCGACGCGCGGCTGCTCAGCGGGGCACCGGCGGTGGCGGCCGGGAAGCCGAAGTCCCGTCTCACCACGCTGAGTCGGGAGGAGTCGGACGCCGCCGTCCGCGAGGCGCTGCGCGGCTGGCTCGACCCCGGCGGGCTCGCCGACAACCCGCTGCTGCGCAGCCGACTGGTGGAGGAACTCAGCGAGGGCGACCCGGTGACCGCGCTGCGCGAGCTGATCGGCAAGGCCGTGCAGCGGCTCGACGCCCATCCCCGGACCCGGCAGTTGCACGACGTGCTGACGATGACGTACCACTCGACGTCCACCCAGGACGCCGTGGCGCGGAAGCTGAACCTGGCGTTCAGCACCTACCGCAGACATCTGGCCCGGGCCCTCGACGAGGTGCGCGAGACGGTGTGGGACTGGGAGGTGCACGGCCGCATCAGGGCCGAACAGGAGCCGCCACAAGGGAGTTGAGCGGGCTCAGCCGTCACGCACCCCACACGGCAGTGACCCCCGGATCGACCGAGGGCCACTGCCCGCACATCGCTACGGCGTCACTTGGCGGGCTTGTAGAACGCGTACGTGGCGGAGTACTGGACGCTCACCTGGTCGGTGCCGGTGCAGGCGGCGGCCGGGGCGACACCGCCGTGCGTGTTGAGGCGCTGGACGTAGGAGACGTCGGCGAAGACCCCGGTGCCGCGCGTGGCGGTGGACTTCAGCAGCAGCTCGGGGATGGTGCCGGTCTTGGGCGAGTTGGCGACCGCGGAGCCGTTGACGGCGCTGCCGTCCACCGTGGACACCCACACCGGGCCCCGGGAGTGGAGGGCGACGGGACGCTTGGAACGGTCGTTTCTGGCCCAGAGCGTGGCGGCCGGCTCCAGCAGTGTCCAAGCGCCGTTGGTGCAGGTGTAGGTCTGCACACCGGCGGCGGAGAAGACGCCGGTGAGCTTGTTGCCGTCGGGCACCTTCAGGGCGTCGGGGACGGTGACGCCGAGGCGGAGGGGCTGCTGCGGGGTGGCGGCCTGGCCGACGGTCGCGCTGGCGAGCGTGGCGGCGGTCACGGCGGTGAGGGCCGCGGTGGTGAGGACGAGACGTTTGGCGATCTTCATCGGAGTGTCTCCAGAGCAATTTCAGAACATGGTCGCGGGTATCCGGACTTCCGGGCCGATCAGATGATCTTCGGCCCCGCTGTCGCGAATGTACGGGGGATCAATCGCGGCCGGGTTGCCAACTTCTGATCGACTTATGACCAGCACTGCTCACCGGCAGCCCGTTCGGCACGCTCGCCCGGCACCGGTATTACCGCCCCTGTTTCCGTTGTCCGACCCGAAGCCCGCCGGTCTCCTCTACGGAAGACTCCGTCGGCCGGACCACCGCGCGACGGAACGTGGGAACGGACAGGAGTGTTCAGACATGCCTCGTCACCGGTTGTCCAGCCGCCGTCGAGGGCGCGCACGCCGCGCGCCCCTGGTCGCCGCAGCCGCCCTCACCTGCCTCGCGGTGGTGACCGGCGTCCTGCTGGCCCGCACGCAGACGGGGAGCCCGGCAGGAGACCGTACCGTCGCGGGTCCGTCGTCAACGCGCACCACAGAGGGGACAGTTGGCACCCCGGCCCTCCCCAGCCCCTCGTCGAGCACGTCATCGGCGCCACGAAAGTCGCCCTCACCCTCGCCCGACGCACGGAAGTCGTCCGCCGTCCGCGCGTCGCCGTCCCGCGCGGCCGCGAGCCCCGGCAAGCGGACCGTCACCCTGGTCAACCGGCTCGACCAGACGATCTGGCCCGCGATCGCGGCGGACCCCAAACACCCAGTGGAGGCCACGGGTTGGGTGCTGCGCCCCGGGGCCTCCGTGAGCTTCGCCGTCCCCGATCACTGGGACGTCCGGGTATGGGCCCGTACCGGCTGCTCCTTCGACGCCTCCGGTGACGGCCATTGTCTGACCGGGGACTGCGGCCATTTCCAGTGCGGTTCGACCTGGGGTGAATTCCCTTCCACTCTGGGCGAGTTCAACCTGAACGCCTGGAACGGCATGGACTTCTACGACGTCAGCCTGGTCGAGGGCAACAACCTGCCGATGTGGATCAACAGTTACGGCGGTACGTCCCGCGACAGGATCGACGCGAACGGCTGCTCCGCCGCAGGCTGCACCCGGGACGCCAACGCGACCTGCCCCGCCAAGTTGCAGCGCGTCCGGGGCGGCCGTGTCGTGGCCTGCCTGAGCGCCTGCCTGGTGTTCAAGACGGACAAGACCTGCTGCACGGGCGCCTACGCGGCGCGCCCCCAGTGCGTCCCCTCGTCCTGGCCCGTCGATTCGGCGGCCGTGTTCAAGAAGGCCGAACCCTTCGCCTACTCCTACGTCAACGACGACGCGACCAGCGTGCTCACCTGCTCGGGAGAGTGCGGCTACCGCATCACCTGGGGAGTGAGCCCCTGAGCCCGCGGGGCACGGGGGCGCCGGGCCGGATCAGTCCGCGGACTGGAAGGCCCGGCCCGCCGCGGTCGTCGTCGTACCGTCCGTGAAGAGCCCGCTGCTCGGCTTCGACGGATCCGCGCCCAGCCCGAACCACGCGTAGCGCTGGAGGTAGGGCAGGCCGTCGAGGGCCTTGGTGGACGCGGTGACGAAGTCCGCCTGCTGCTGCGCGGACGGGAAACGGGTCCCCTGGGAGAAGTCGATCAGCGCGTACTCGGTGAGCCAGATCGGCTTGTGGTAGCGCGCGTACACAGCGGCCAGGTACGTCTTCAACTGGTCCACCGCCTGCGGGGTTCGGAAGTCGCCGCCGTACCAGTGCAGCGTGATGAAGTCGACCCGGTACCCCTTCGCCGCGGCCCCGGACATGAAACGGTCCAGCCAGCCGCCCGCCGTGTCCCCGCCGTAGGCGACCGCGGGGCTGCCCAGGATCTTGCCCGCCGCCATGAGCTTGGGCCACAGCGCCAGCGCCTGGTCGACCGTCATGTTCGACTGCTGTGCCATGTCGGGTTCGTTGAACCCCAGCAGATACGGGCCGTAGGACCGGGCCTGGGCGAGCGAGGCGTCGGTGACGGACTTCGCGCCCCAGATCATGGGCACGAAGGAGCCCGACGAGGGTGTCGTGATGCCCGGGTGCTGGGTGGACCAGGTGTAGTACCAGCTCGCCCCGCTGGCCGCGAGCGCCTGGCTCACCCCGCCGAACGACCACACGCCGACGCCCTTCTTGGCGCCGGAGGCCATGTGCGCGGGGGCGGCGATCTGCTTCGAGGGCGAGGGACTCGGCTTGGCCTTCGGCTTCGGGGACGCGCTCGGGGAGATCGAGGGCGAGGGCGTGGGGCTCGGCGAAGCGCTGACCACCGGAGCGGGAGACGGCGATGCCTCCGCCGTCGTAGGGGAGGAGCCGCCCGTCAGCCGGGGTGCCACCAGCGCGGCCACCACGGCGACGGCGACCGCCGCCGAACCGCCCACGACCTGCTTGCCACCGATACGGCCGGGCCGGCGCCCGTGCCGCCGACGCGCGCCACCGTGCCCCGAGGACGCGTTGGTCGGGGCGGCGTCCAGCACCCGAGACACGTCGAACCGGGCCGGCACCGCCACCAGCGGAAGCCCGCTGAGCAGCCGGTCCATCGGAAGCAGCCCCTCGTCCAGCCCCTCGCACACCGCACACCCGCGGATGTGACGGGCGAACCGCTTGCGCCACAGGGCACTTGGCGTCCCGTCCCAGGTGGCGGCCGTCTCGTCCAGTTCCGCACAGCGCGGCGCCGCCACCAGCGCCCGCACCACGACCCGCGAGACCTCCATCTGCTTCTTCATGCGCTGCACCCGGACCGAAGCGTGCCGGTCGGACAGCCCCAACGCACCGGCGAGTTCGGCGCGTTCCAGTTCGCCGGTCTCCTCCAGCCACCACAGGGACAGCAGTTCCTGATCGTCCGGGTCGAGCCAGCGGGTGGCCTCGACGACCTCGCGGCGCTGCTCGGTCAACCCCAGCCGCAGGATGGTCAGTCCGGCGAAGTCGAGCGCGGGGTCGGTGATCGCCTCCGCGTCCTCCAGATGCGCCCTACGGCCACGGTCCGCGGCCCGCGCCTGCTCACGGTCCCGGACCTGCCTGATCGTGATGGCCACCAGCCAGGACCGGAACGCGGCGGGATCCCGCAGCTTCGGCAGCCCCCGCACCATACGCAACAGCGTCTCCTGTACGACGTCGTCGACGTCGGCGTGACCGTTCAGGGCCCGGCCGACGATGTTGTAGACCAGCGGCAGGCTCTGGGTCACCAGGTGATCCAGGGCCGGCCGGTCGCCCGCGCACGCGGCCGTCACCACGCCCGCGTCGGGTCCGCTTCTGGGCTTGTCGGGCATCTGGGTTCGTTCCTCCGCGTGGGATCCGGCAGTCCGGCCGTGATGGCTCTCCTGATACGGAGACCGCCGACGCGGGCAAGGACAACAGAAATTTATGTTGTCGGGCCGCCGCCGAGAAGGTCACCAATACGCAGGGACACATCCGGCGGGCACGAGGAAGGCGCGAGAACGATGGCACGAGGACGCAGAAGACACCGCGTGAGCCCCCAGCGACCCGACCGCCGCTGGTGGTACGTCGCGGCGGCCGCCCTCGCGACGGCCGCCACCGTGCTGATCACCTACGGCGCGTGGACGCCCTCCGGGACGAACGGCACAGGCACGACGGCCCACCAGGATTCGGCCGCGCGCCCGTCCGTATCCCGAAGCACCTCGGCCTCACCCTCACCCTCGCTCTCGCCCAGCCCCAGCGCATCGGCCTCCCCCACGCCCAAGGCAGCCGTATCGAAGAAGAGCACGCCCAAGCCGACCGCCAAGGTGAACGAGACGGCGCGACAACCCTCGACGGCCCCGGTGGGCAAGCGCCTGATCACCGTCGTCAACCGCACCCCGAAGACGGTCTGGGCGATCGTCACCAACACCTCGATCTACCCGAAGGGCCGCGAACTCGCCCCGGGCCAGAGCCTGTCGGTGACCGTGGCGAACAACTGGGGCGGCCGTATCTGGGGCCGCACGGGCTGCACCACGACGGCCGCCGGGCACTGCGCGACCGGCGACTGCACCAGCGTGTGCGACGGCCCCAACCCGCCCACCACACTGGGTGAGTTCACCTTCGACGCGTACGCGGGGATGGACTTCTACGACGTGAGCATGGTCGACGGTTCGAACCTGCCGATGTACATCAACATCTCGCACACCACGACCGTCGACCCGGTCTCCTCCACCGGCTGCTACAAGGGCGTCTGCACCTCGGACGTCGACTGCCCCACCGCGATGCGGGCCGTCTCGGGCGGCCAGGTCGTCGGCTGCAAGCCGCCGTGCGCGGCGTTCGGCGGCGACACGTACTGCTGTCGCGGCGCCTGGGCGGGCCGCGAGAACTGCGTCCCGGCGAAGTGGCCCGTGGACTACACCCAGGTCTTCAAGCGGGCGGCCCCCTACGCCTATTCGTACGCCTTCGACGACGGGGCGACGATGCCGTGCAAGGGGGCCTGCTACTACCGGATCACCTTCGGGACGACCGGATCATAGGCTCAACTCGTGGGCCCGGGCGGCGGGTTCAGCTCGTCGCCTTGTTCCCGGTCGGGCCCACCGCGAACCAAGTGCCGCCGACGCCCTGGCCGTTCAGGTCGCCCGGCCGGCTGTCGCCCGAGAAGCGGTAGACGGGCAGGCCGCCGACGGTGATCTGGACCTGACCGTCCTTACGGCGGATGGCCCCGACCTCCTTCGCGTCCACGCCCGCCAGATAGACGTTGCCGCCCTCCTGGATGGTCACCGGCGGCCACTTCACCGCGCAGGCG
Source organism: Streptomyces sp. NPDC005492 (assembly GCF_040605995.1). Taxonomy (NCBI): domain Bacteria; kingdom Bacillati; phylum Actinomycetota; class Actinomycetes; order Kitasatosporales; family Streptomycetaceae; genus Streptomyces; species Streptomyces sp. NPDC005492. Next base: position 21,237 of record NZ_JBEXDX010000011.1, on the reverse strand, counting down.
TCGTTGCAGGTCGACTGGTTCGGGGCGGCGGTGTCGTTGTCGAAGCGGTACAGCGCCGCCTGGTTGATGTTGATCAGGTGCGGTGAGGAGAGCGACGACGAGGTCACCGCCGACAACTGCACCCACTTGGGCGGCGCTTCCTGCACCACCGCTCCGACCACGGTCCCGCCGGTGCCGGTGAGGCCGGCGTCCTTCGCCGTGGAATCGACCACCTGGAGCGCCGAGTTGCCCCCGCCCTGACCCGACGACGTGGCCGAGGAGGAGGCGGAGGGGGACGCCTGGGCGGCCGACGAGGCCGGGGACGAGGCGGGAGCCGGACTGTCGCCGATGGAGATCGTCTTGCCGCAGGCCGAGAGGCTCGCCACGCCGCACAGGGCGAGCAGGGAGGCGACGGCGGTACGGCGCGCGGTGCTCTTGGAGGAGAGCGGGCGGGTCAGGAGCGGGGTCATGTGGACAACACGAGACAGCCCCCGGCAAAGGTTCAACGGCGGTGAACGTTTCGGGCCTCGGGCCTCGTGTTCAGGACAGAGCAGGACAGAGACGCATCCTCACCGCACAGAAACGGGGGCCCGCCGTGGCGTCGGACGTCAACATCCCCGGGAGTGAACTCAAGGAAGCCCAGGACATGTTGGGCTTCGTGCACGACTTCATCGACATCGGACACAACACGTTCGACTTCGACGCGGCCTTCGGGCCCGAGCTCTCCCGCGGCTCCGCCCAGAACTTCGAGAACAAGTGGAACGACGGCAAGGGCCAGTTGCAGAAACAGGTGGTGGGCATCAAGGACGCCATCGGCAACATCCTGGACTCCTTCGAGAAGACCGACCAGGACGCGGTGTCGAACCTCGACAACGGACAAGGCGGCAACTGACCGATGAACACCGCACAGCGTTTTCTGCTGGACATTCCGGACTCCTGGGACCAGGTCGACCTGAGCGGCGAGGAGTTGGCCAGGACCCGTGCGCAGGCCCTGGCCGCGACCGACGACCCCCGGGAGAAGGCCCGGGTCAACGACATGTTCCGGCAGGGCCGGGAGGTGACGAGGTCGGCCCGCCGCTACGGGGCGCTGCTGGCCGCGGGCACCGCGACGATGTACGACGAGGGCCTCTTCATGGCGTACGGCATGGTCTTCGCCGTCACCACGCCCAGGGGTGAGGAGCTCACGCTCCCCGTGCTGTCCGCGCGGCTCGGTGTCTCCTCGGCCAACGGGGTGGCGCCCAAGGACCGGGTCATCACGTCGGCGAAGGTGCCCCATGTGGGCACGGTGGCCCGGGTCACCGGCACCGAGGTGACACGGCTGACCGGGGACATCGACGTCAAGCTGCTGACGATGCACACGATGATGCCGGTGCCCGGCAGCACGGAGGACTTCCTCGTGGTGACCCTCGCCAGCCCCAACCTGCCGCTGAAGAGCGAGGTGTACGACCTCTTCGACGCCATCACCTGCACCTTCCGCTTCGTGACCGACGGCGGTGTCCAGGTCTCCCCGGACGGCGTCGCCGCCTGAACCACGCCGAAGGGCGGCCGGACCACTTCGGTCCGGCCGCCCTTCGCTCGTGTACTCCCGCTTCTAGATTTCCGTTTCCAGCAGCGGTACCTGGACCGAGCGCAGTGTGCCGTCGCCCAGGTGCAGCAGGCCCCGGCCCGGCTGCGGGGCCTGTCCGACGACGCCGCGGCTCAGTTTCACGCCGATGACCTCGCCGTCGCTCAGTCCCTGCGGGGAGAGCAGCATGCCGGTGCGGTTGCGCTTCACCTGTCCCATCCAGCCCGCCAGGCTCAGCGCCAGCGACTCCGCGTTGCCGGCCGCGAGGACGCCCCAGCCGGCTCCCGCGCCGCCGCGTGCGAGCAGCGCCAGGTCGGAGTCGATCTCGGCCCCCATGAACAGTTCGGCGTCGTCCACGACGATCACGCCGCACTCCTCGGGCACGCTGCCCAGCGTCTGCCGGAACGCGTCGACGCTCACCTCGGCGTCGGTGATGAGGGCGGCGACACCGGGCCGCCCCAGCAGTTGCCGCAGCGGCGAGCGCCGGGGTGCCAGCACGATGAGGCCGGCGCCCGCGGCCACCACCGACTCCGCCGCGACGAGCAGGGCGGTGCTGCGTCCGGTGCGCGGCGGGCCCGCGATCACGAAGGTCGGTACGTCCGTCAGGTCGGGGCCCAGTGACGTGAGGACGTCGCCGCCCACGGCCACCAGCGGGCGCATCGGCCCGCCCCGGGTGTGCAGGGCGAGCGCCTCGTCGTACGTGACCCGGTCGGGGAGCACGTCGAGGCGGATCGGGCGGCGCTCGACGGGGACGGCGGCCTCGCGCGCGGTCAGCTCCTGGCCCAGGGCGAGCAGGACCTCGGCCTGCGCGCTGCCGGAGAGGTCCTCGCCGAGCACCGCGAGCTGTACCTCGCTCAGGTCCTGGGTGCGGGTGCCGCGTCCCGGCGCCGGGTCGGTCGGCGCGGACTTGGTGGGGATGCCGACGCTGGAGTAGTCCTGGCGGTCGTTGAGCCTGAGGACGATCTTGTCCTCGGTGGTGCCGGAGAACCGGCTGCTGCCGAGCACCCGGTCACCGGCCAGGACGACATGGATGCCGACGCCCGCTCCGTCGCGCAGCAGGCGGATCATGCGTTCCAGGTAGCTGCCGTTGTCGTAGGAGGCGAACTCGCGCTCGAAGACCTCGAACCGGTCGACCATCAGCACGATGTGGGCGAGCCGCTCCTCGGGGCGCTGGTTCCCGCGCAGTTCGGACAGGTCGGCGGTGCCCCGCGCGCCCAGAATGCTCTGGCGCGCGGTGAGTTCGGAGCCCAGCCGGTCCAGCAGTCGGCCGAGGCGCTCGATCTGGTTGCGGTCGACGACCGCGCCGCAGTGCGGCAGCGCGGTCAGGGCGTTGAGCGCGCCGTTGCCGCAGTCGATTCCGTACAGGTGGACGTCGTCGGCGCCGTGGGCCTGGCCGAGGGCGGCGGCCAGGGTGCGCAGGGTCTGGGAGCGTCCGCTGCGGGGCGAGCCGACGATGTGCAGATGGCCGGCCCGGTCGAGGTCGAGGACCAGCGCGGTGCGGGTCTGCTGTGCGGGCAGGTCGACCATGCCGTACTCGACGGCCGGCAGGGCCGCCTCGCGTTCGGCGGTGGGCTTGGGCGAGGGCGGTGCCGTCCAGGGGAGCAGGGCGGGCAGGGGCGGCAGCCAGGGGCTCGGCTGGCGTGGCACGTCCGCGAGCCGGGCCGCCTGGGCGATGGCTCCGGTGAGCACGGCGAGGTCGGTGACGGCCTCGGTCCGCGCCGCCCCGGAACCGCCCCTGGAGCGCGAACTCGGCAGCGGGCCGCCGAGGTTCTGCCAGGTCACCGGCTCCGCGCGGACGGCCACCTCGGTGCCTTCGGCGGGCTGCCCGCCGGGCCTGCGGCCACCGACGCGGCCGGACTGGAAGGGCAGCAGCGCCGACGGGCCGAGCCGGGCGTAGGCGCGGCCGGGGGTGGCCGGGGAGATGTCGCCGGAGTCGGGCGCGTCGATGATGTCCCGGCTCTCGGAGGTGTCGGTGGTGCGCAGCGCGATCCGCAGATTGGTGTTGGCGCGGATGTCCGGAGTGACGGCGCCGCCGGGACGCTGGGTGGCGAGCACCATGTGGATGCCGAGCGACCGGCCGCGCTGTGCGATGTTGACCAACCCGGAGATGAAGTCGGGCAGTTCGCGCACCATGGACGCGAACTCGTCGACGACCAGGAGCAGTCGGGGCAGCGGCGGCAGTACGTTGCCGCCGCGCGAGCGCTTGTCGAGGTAGTCCTCGATGTCCTTGGCCCCCGCCTGCGCCAACTGGGTCTCCCTGCGCCGTAGTTCGGCCCCGAGGGAGACCAACGCCCGTTCCACGAGCCGGGTGTCGAGGTCGGTGACCAGGCCGACGGTGTGCGGCAGGTCGGCGCACTCGGCGAAGGCGCTGCCGCCCTTGTAGTCGACGAGCACGAAGGTCATCTCGTCGGGCCGGTTGACCACCGCGAGGGTGGCGACCAGGGTCTGCAGCAGTTCGGACTTGCCGGACCCGGTGGTGCCGGCGATCAGGGCGTGCGGGCCGTCGCGCACCAGGTCGACGGCGAACTCACCGTCGTAACCGACCCCGAGGACGGCCCTGGTGCTGCGGCCGCCGAGGGACCAGCCGGCCACCACGGCCTCCGCGGTGGGCGGTTCGACCCGCAGCAGGTCCAACAGGCGTACGGCGCCGGGCAGTGCGCTCTCGTCGCTGTCGCCGACACCTCGCAGCGGGGCCAGGGCACGGGCGAAGTGCTCGTACCAGTCGGACTCGGGCGAGTCGGTGCGGACGTTCTCCAGCGCGGCGCCGGAACCCGTGCGCACCCGGCAGGTGGTGGCGTCCGCCTCGGTGACGACGACGGCGCCGCACTCCTCCGGCAGCAGCCGCTCCTCGCGGTCGATGCAGATGGTGTGGACGCCCACGGACGGGCCGTCGCGCAGCAGTGCGATCACACCGGGCAACGAGCGGGCGCGGCGCGCCTGTTCGAGGACGACGAGGACGTCGGGGTAGCCGTTGGCTCCGCCGCGGGTGATGTCGGGGCCCGCCGCGATCCGGGAGGCGACGAGCTGGCCGAGTTCGCCGATGCGCCGGGCCAGGGACTCGGCGGTGGAGCCGATCAGGGCGTAGGCGTCCTCGCCCTGCGCCTGGGTGTGGGGCAGCCAGCGGATCCAGGACCAGTCGCGTTCCCCGTCGGGTCCGGCGAGGACGACGAGGCGCAGGTCGGTGGGGCTGTGCAGGGCGGCGGCCTGGGCGGCCAGCCAGCCGGCCAGCCGGGTCGCGCCCGGTCCGGCGACGCCCGCGACCCCGGCCCTGCGCAGCGCCACGCTGACGGGCACCTGGTTCAGCCTCGGCACAGTGGAGCGCCGGTGCTCGTCCTGGTCGGGGTCGTCGACGCTGATGGACGAGGGCAGGTCGGCGGTGCCGACGCGGACGGAGAGGAAGTCGGGGTCCTGCCAACGGCGTTCCCACAGCCGCTCCGAGGGCTGGACCGCCATCTGCAGCAGCGTGGCCGGATCGGGCAGCGACAGGCGCAGGTTGTGCTGTTCCGCGAGTACGGCGGCGTCGATGTCGGCGCGGACGCGGGCCAGCGTCTGCTCGTACTCCTCCTTCTTCTCCAGGTACTTGAGCATCGCCTGCTTGCGTCCGCCGAACTGGGTGATCAGGGCGGCGATCGGGGAGAGCAGCGCGATGAAGACGAAGGACCAGCGGTGGGTGACGAAGATGGCGATCACGGCACTGGCCGCGGGCACCAGCAGGATCGGCAGCAGCGGGATGGGCCGCTTGTCGGGCTTGACCGGTGGGGTCGGCAGCCGGAACTTGGCGCCCGCGGCGGGCGGCAGGAACCTCGGCGGCCGGTTGAACTCCAGGCCGAGACCGTCCTGCGCCGGGGTCAGCGGGGCGCGGGCCGTCCGCCGCGAGGTCAGCTCCAACAGGATGTCGCCGACGGCGAGTTGGCTGCCCTCCCGCCACGGGGACGGCGCCGGTGCGGGCTTGCCGTCGAGCAACGCCCCGTCGGTCAGGAGGAGTTGGGCGCTGCCGTCGAGCCGGACCCGGACCCGGGCGGCGAGGGCGGGCGTGCCCGCGGCGAGCCGGACCCGGCACACCGGGCCGCTGCCGATGTCGTAGTCGCCCGGGACGAGCCGGAAGACGGTTCCGGCGCCCGGTCCCGAGACCACACGGACCTCGGTACGCCCCTCGGGCTCGGGCTCCCGGGGCACGGGAGCGCCGAGTCCGAGGTCCATGCCGTCGCGCACACCGGCCGCCTGAAGGGTGGCGTGCGGTTCGACGGGCGTCGGGCCGATGTAGAGGGGCGGCTCCCCCGCCGCCGCCCCCGCATACCCGATGGCGCGTGCCAGCTCGGCTGCCAACCGGCCCGCCTGCGCGGAGGGTTCGGTTTCCACGGCGACGGTGGTGGACACCCCCTCGACCTGCGGATCACGAACGCTGACGGTCAATCGCACTGCTCATCATCCTTCTGGTGTGGAGGTACGGCACCGCCCGCCGTGGCGACGGGCCGGGCCGATGGATCAGCCGAGGTTGGAGCCGAGCTGGTTGTCGGTCTGGTCGAAGGCCTCGCCGACCGCCTTCACGTACTGGCCGATGCCCTGTAGACCCTGGTTGACCTGGTCGAAGCCCTTGGCGAACTCGTCGAAGAACGGCGAGAACTTCTGCTGGGCGGCCGGCGTGCTGTAGCCGTCGGCGAGCAGGGTGGAGATCTTGCCCTTGACCTCGTTGAGCTTGTCCTGGAGCTGGGAGAAGTCGTTGAGGAGGGCCTGCGAGGTGGACGCGGTGGTGTCCGAGTTGACTGCGTAATTGGGCATGGGAGTACTCCTTGCTGGTGGTTGGTGGTGCGGTCCATCCCTTCGGGGACGGAGGTCTGGGGGCGGCGAACGGCTAGTTGCCGTCGCCGGTGTCGGGGCCGCCCGTGGGGCTCGTCGGTGCGGTGACGAACCCGTCGGACGACGTGGGGCTGGTCGGTGCGGTGACGAACCCGTCGGACGGTGACGCGACGCCGGTACCGGCGTCCGACTGCGCGTCGGAGGTGTTGATCGGCGGAACGGCGGGCCGCCCCGTACCACCGCCGTCCTGGGTGGTGGGCGAGGACGGGAGCGGCACGTTGGCGGGATCCACCGGGATCGGCGGTTCAGGACGCGGCGGTGCCAGAGGCGGCGGTACCGGGCGGGTGGGCGAATCCGGCAACGGCACATGGGCGGGATCCACCGGAACCTGCGGCACCGGGCGCGTGGGTACTGGGGGCGGCGGCACCGGAGGTTGCGGCGGGGGTACGGGTGCCGGCGGCTGGGCCGGGGGCACGTGCGGTACGACGGGCGCCGGCTTGGGGCCGGGCTTGATCGGGATCTTGTCGGTGAGGCCCTCGACCACGTGGCCGAGGCCCGCCGTGCCGACCGGCCCGGCGGCCAGCTTCGCCGCGGAGTTGGCGATCTCACCGGCCGCCACCTCGTTGAGGTCGCCGCCCTGGGCGACCCCGACACCGATCTTCGTGCCGAGGGTGGCGCCTTCCTCGACGAAGTTGCCGAGCTGGTCGCCCGCCCGCTTGCCCACGCTGTCCGCGACGGAGGGTTCCGAGGTGTCGCCGAACCGGCCGCCCTTGCCCGTCTCCACGGCGGGGTTCCCGCGCGCCTTGCCGATCGCGCCGAGGCCGCCCTTGAAGGCGACGCCGGCCACGGCACCGGCGGCGGCTCCGGCGAACACGCCGGCGGCCGTGATCTGGTCGCCGTTGGCCGCCTTCCCGGCCGCCTCCAGCGCCGAGTTGGTCAGGAACTTGCCGGTGACGTCCGCGGCCACCTTGCCGACCGGGTTGGCGAGGACACCGCTGACGATCTTGCTGTTGGTGAGGGACTCACTGATCTTGGTGATCGTCCCGGTGGCCTTGGTGATGAACCCGGAACCCTTCACCGCGGCCACGGCGGCCGGAGCGATCGCCTGGACGGCCTTGCCGCCGAGCTTCAGCAGGGCGCCGCCGGGGACGATCCCGATCAGACCGAGGATGAAGTCACCGGCTTTGAGTCCCCCGGTCTGGCTGGCGACGACTTGGTTGAACAGGAACAGCGCCCCGCCGAGCAGCGCGCCGACCACCGGGAAGAACACCGCCACGACGGCGACGAGGGCGGCGAGCAGGATCTGGACGAACGGGAAGTCCTTGAAGAAGTCGGCGATCTTCTGGAAGATGTTCCGCTCCGGAATCGCCTCCTGGGCCGCCCGGTCCAGCACCTCGGCACACTGCCGCTGCGCGCTCTCCCGCATCGTCCTGGCCTGTTCGGCCAGGCTCTTTGCCGCGCCCAGTTGGGCCCGGCCCGCGTCGATGGCGTCCTGGGTGCTGCGCGCCTGCGACTTCTCCGTGTCGGTCGGATTCGCGCCGAGTTCCTTGGGCGCCTGGTTCGCCTGCGGCGCGGCGGACTGCGCCTGGTCCACGGCCCGGTCGAAGGTGTCCTGGGCCTCGCGCAGCTTCGGCATGTAGTCGCTGTAGGCCTGGGCGGCGTCGTGGTAGGAGGTCACGGTCTTGGTCAGCTTGTCCGGGAGATCGTCGCCGATCTTGTTCTTCAGCGCGTCCATCGCCGAACCGCGGCCCTGCGAGATGGTGCCGTCCTTCTTCAGGACGTTCAGCGCCTTCTCCGCGGCGTCGCCGATGTCGCGGTAGCGCTGCATCACGCCCTGGATCAGGTCGGGGTCGCCGGGTGTCGGGTCCGCGTCCATGCCGACGAGCTGGAAGTCCTCGGGCCTGGAGTGCCGACGTGCCATTGCGATCCCCCGGTGCGCTGCCTGTGACGTGTGGTCGCCAGGTACACGGGGTCGGTGTCCGGAAAGGTTCACACCGACTTCGCATCGAACGTTCTCGCCGGGCGGCTCCGTGTAGTCGGTGCAACGGAACCTCGGAGGGCATGGGTGGACACGATGAGCAACGGCAAAGGCCCTGGGCCGGCGACCGACAGGGCGCGGCGCCTGCCACGGACGCTCCTGCACGCCTTCGCGGCGCTGCTGGCGGCGTGTCTCATGGCGCTCGGCACCGCCTCCGCGAGCGCGGCGCCCGCGGCCGACGACCTGGTCAAGGTGTTCGTGGTCCCGGATCCGGCGGAGACGGGCGGGCAGCTCGCCACCCTTCAGTCGATCGCGGCGGCCACACTGGGCGACGCGGCGCGGGCCGGCGAGATCCTCGACCTCAACCGCGGTCAGGCGCAGAAGGACGGCGGGGCGCTGAACAGTGCGGACGACCAGTTGCACCCCGGCTGGATCCTGCGGCTGCCGCAGGACGCCTCGGGCCCCGACGTGCAGTTGGCCCGGGACACCGGGAGCCAGAACTCCGCTTCCGCCGCCCCGAGTTCGGGACAGCAGTCGGCCGCGCCGAGCAGCGGACAGTCCGCGGCGTTCACGTTCCCGCTGGCCGCGGCGATCGCGCTGCTCGGCGCGATCCTGCTCGCCCTGATCACCGCGGGCATCGTGGGCCGGCGGAAGGTGCGCGCCGCGTACGCCGCCGTACGGCGCGCCGTCGACAGGCTGGGCGAGCCGATGCGGCGCCGGCGCCGGCTGACGCTGCGCCGGGCGACGGGCCGCCGGTTCGCGACCGACGCGGAGTCGGTACGCCGTGCCTACGGCGTCCTGGGCGAGTTCGGGCCCGACCGGCAGCGGCCCGAGCGGCCGGTGCACGCGCTGCGCGTCGACGGTTCCGGCGTGACGGTGTGGCTGACCGCCTCCGACACGGTCGACGCTCCGTGGACGAACATCGACAGCACCCGCTGGCGTCGCCCCGCGGCCGCCCCCGGCTGGCTGAACCCCGGCGACGGGACCGCACCAGCGGCACAGTCCTCGATCGCCACGTCCTGTCTCGTCCGGGCGGGCACGGACGCCGACGACGAGCCGGTGTTCGTGGATCTCAGCCGGCTGGACGGCGTCCTCAGTGTGGGCGGCGACCAGGCCGTGGCCCGGGACGTCGTACAGAATCTGCTGGCGGAGATCGCGCGCACCCGGCCGAACACCGCGGTGACCGTGCTGCGCGGAGCGGACGGCGCGCCGCCGCTCTCCGTGCCGGCGGAGCTGCGGCAGCTTCCCCGGGTCGAGGCCCCCGTTCCGGTGGCACCCGACGCGGGGCGCGGGACGGTGCGCGCCGGCGCGGGACGCCGGCCGGTGCGGGGGCTGGTCGTGGTGGCCGGAACGCCGGGCGAGCGCGAGGCCGCCGAACTGGCCGCCCTGTGCGGCCCCGGCGGCGCGGGCTGGACCGGCCTGGTGTACGGCGAGGCGAACGGCGCGCACTGGCGCTGGCACACCGACGCCGACGGCCATGTCGACATCCCGGTCCTCGATGTACGGCTCACCGTTCCGGCGTGAGTCCCTTGCCGGCCTCGGCGCGCAGGATGGTCAGGGCGTAGTGCCGGCGGGACTTGACGGTGCCCGCCGGTATGCCGAGGACGCGCGCCGTCTCCTGCACGGTCCGGCCGCACAGATAGGTGTGCAGCAGGACCTCCCGGTGTTCGTGGGACAGCCGCCGCAGCAGGCCGGTCGCCTCCACCGAGGCCAGCACGGCGCCGGTGTGGTCGGGCAGGGGCACGTCCCGGTCCTCGGCGCCGATGGTCTCGTGGCGGGCGACGGCGCTGCGCATCCGGTCGACGACGAGGTTGCGGGTCACCGTGAGGAGCCAGCCGCGCACCGACCCCTCGGTGCTGTAGAGGCGTTCCGCGTGCGGCCAGGCGCGGATGAGGGTCTCCTGGACGATGTCCTCCGCCATGTGACGGTCGTTCAACAGCTTGTCGGCGTAGGCGAGAAGGGCCTTCGCGTGGTCGGACATCATGGTGCGCAGCAGTTGGTTGCGGTGCGCGGTCGTGGGGAGGTCCGCGGAAGTGGTGGAGGTCATGTTCCAGTCCTGAAGGGGAATGCCGTACGCGCTTCCGGCTCCGGGCGGAGCGGAGCGGGGAGCGTAGGCAGGGCCCGCTTTCGGGACGCTGACTTTTTACTGTCCGGGGGACCTCTCGGCTTCGGCGAGGTCGTTCAGCCGGCCGCGGACCTGCTCGGCGTCCGGGTGGCCGAGCGCGTCGAGGATGCCGAGTGCCGCGCGCCAGGCGAGCGCGGCCTCCGTGTCCTGGTGGGCCGCGCGGCGGGTGTCGCCGATGTGCACCAGGGTGTCGCCCTGCAGGTAGCAGTCGCTGATCTCCCGGTACAGGCGCAGCGCCTGCTCGTAGCAGTCGAGCGCCCGGTCGTAGTCGTGCAGATGGTGATAGGCGTAGCCGAGGCTGTCCAGGGCGGCGGCCTCGCCGTTGCGGTCGCCGCTCTCCCGGTGGGCCGAGATCGCGAGGCCGCACTCGGTCAGGGCGTCCTCGTACTTGCCCATCAGGATGTACGTCCAGCCGACCTCGTTGGCGATACCGGCCTCGTCGTTGTACCGCCCGGCCGCACGGCACAGGGCGCGCGCCTCGGCGTAGTGGTCGAGGGCCGCTTCGTGCCGTCCCCGCCCGTTGGCCAGGAAGGCGAGCCTGCGCAGCGTCCTGCTCCGGCCTGCCTGGTCGCCGATCTCTCCGAACAGTTCCAGGGCGCGCGACAGATGTGCGTCGGCCTCGTCCCGCCGGTCGAGGCGACCGCCGGCGAATCCGAGCGCCGCGTGGGCGAATGCCTGGCCGGATATGTCGCCCAGGCGCTGCGCCGCCTCGACGGCCGTTGTCTGTGCGGCGAACTGCTCGGGCCAACGGCCGCCCCGGTCCAGGTACAGCTCCATGACCGAGGCCAGCTTCCAACTGTGCTCGCCGCCGCCGTGCCGGGCGTCCTCCTCGATCGCGGCGAGCACGGCGGAGCGGTTGGCCTCCAGCCAGTCGATCGCCGCCGCCTGGTCGGGCAGCCTCGGGACGGTCACCCCGGGTATGGGAGGCCTCAGTCGGACGCGGTCCCGGGTGGGCACCAGCAGGGCGTCGGCCATGTGCGCGGCGTGCAGGTAGTGGTCGAGCATGCGGCGCCGGGCCGTGTCCCGATCCCGCTCGGTGTCGTGGGCCCGGGTCAGCTCGGTGTCGTGGGCCCGGGTCAGCTCGGCGGCGTAGGCGCGCAGCAGTTCGTGACAGCCGTAACGGCCCGGCAGGGGTTCGGAGATCAGGTGCGCCCGGGCCAACTCCGCGAGTACCGGCCGGACTTGACCGACCCGCTGCCCGGCGAGGCTCGCGACGGCGGCGAGCGAGCAGTCGGGGCCGGGGTGCAGGGCGAAGAGGCGGAACACCCGGGCGGCCGCGGGGCTGAGGAGTTGGTACGACCAGGAGAACGCGCTGCGGGCGTCGGCGGCGGGGGCCTCTCCGGCGAACGCGTCGAGGCTGTCCTCGCTGTCGGAGAGTTCGGCGGCGATGGAGGCGAGCGGAAAGGCCGGGTTCACGACCGCGCGGGCGCTGACGACGGCCAGCGCCAGGGGGAGCCGGCCGCACAGGGTGATGATCTCCGCGACGGCGTCGGGTTCTTTGGCGATCCGTTCGGCACCGAGTCGGCGGGACAGGAACTCGCGCGCCTCCGCCTCGGTGAGCACGTCCAGCGTCAGCGAGTGCGCGCCCTCGCCGGCCACCAGGCCGTAGAGCTGGTTGCGGCTGGTGACGACGACCAGGCAGCCGGGTGCGCCGGGCAGCAGGGGGCGGACGTGCTCGGTGTCGCGGGCGTTGTCCAGCACGATGAGGACGCGCCGGTCGGCGAGGAGGCTGCGGTACAGCGCGGCCTGTGCGTCGAGACCGGCGGGGATGCGCTGCCCGGGGACGCCGAACGCGTCGAGGAACGACCGGATGGCCTCGGCCGCGCTCATGATCGAACCGCTGGGATGGAAGCCGCGCAGATTGACGTAGAGCTGCCCGTCGGGGAAGCGGTCGGCGACGCTGTGCGCCCAGTGCACCGCCAGGGTCGTCTTGCCGACGCCGGCCATGCCACCGATGGCGCTGATCACCACCGTCGAGGCCGGTGTGTCGGACGCGAGCAACAGCTCCCGGACATGGGCGAGTTCACTGCGTCGGCCGGTGAAGGCGGGCAGATCCACGGGGAGTTGGGCGGGACGGATCGTGGCGACGGCTTCCGGGCGGGCCGCCCCGGTGTCGGCGTTCCCTTCCGCACCCTCGACGGGCCTTGCGTCCGCGGCCGGTGTCACGGCACGTGGGGCATGCGCAGGACCGAGGACCCGCTGCAGGGCGGCCTGCAGTTCGGGGCCCGGCCGCACCCCCAACTCGTCCGCGAGCCGGGCGCGTACGGCCCGGTGGACGTCCAGGGCCTCGGCCTGATGGCCGGTGGCGGCGAGCACCAGGATCAGTCCGGACTGCAGCCCTTCGTCCAACGGGTGTTGGGCCGCGGCCTGCCGGAGCGTCACCAACACCCGTGCGCCCAGGCCCGGTCCGGCTTCCAGGGCGAGTTCGGCGGCTTCCTTGACGGCGGCCAGGTGCTCGTCGTCGAGGGCGGCGAAGGCCGGGTGGGACCTCACCTCGGCCGCGATCCCGGAGGCGGCCGGCCCTCGCCACAAGGCCAGCGCCTCGATCAACAGCCCTGTGGCGGTGGAAGGTTGGCCCTCCTGTGCGGCCCGCTGCCGCAGGGCGCGGAAGCGGAGCAGGTCGAGATCGTCGGGGGCGACTTCGAGGCGGTAGCCGCCCGAGCCGCGCACCAGCCACCGTGACCGGCCGCCGGCCGGGAGGTCGGGTTCGAGCAGCCGCCGCAGAGCTCCGACATGCCGTTGGACGACGTTGACGGCGCTGTCCGGCGGGTCCTGTCCCCACAGGGCGTCGACGATCTCGTGGACGGCGACGGGATGCCCCGCCTGGGTCAGCAGCAGCGCGAGCAGAGCGCGCTGCTGGGGAGGTCCCAGCGCCAGTTCCGTGTCGTCGCGCCAGGCCCTGACCGGTCCGAGTACGGCAAAACGTGTACGCACCGGGTCCCCCCTGCCGACTGCGACGACGTGTGCGGCCGGTCCGCCCGGCCCCCGGGGCCCTCGGCCGCGAACGAGCATAGAGTCCGTGGGAACTCGGCGACGAGGGGTTGCCCGGCCACGGAGCGTCGCCCCGTGGCCCAGATACGAAAGGTCAGTCCTCGTCCGGTGTCAGCCGCAGCGAGATGGAGTTGATGCAGTACCGCTGGTCCGTGGGCGTGGCATAGCCCTCGCCCTCGAAGACGTGGCCGAGGTGCGATCCGCACCGGGCGCACCGCACCTCGGTGCGCACCATCCCGTGCGAGCGGTCCTGGAGCAGTTCGACCGCGTCGGTGTCCTTCGGGTCGTAGAAGGACGGCCAGCCGCAGTGGGACTCGAACTTCTCGTTCGAGGTGAAGAGTTCGGCGCCACAGGCGCGACAGGAGTAGACGCCCGTCGTCTTGGTGTCGGTGTACTCACCGACGAAGGCCGGCTCCGTGCCCGCCTGCCGCAGCACCGCGTACTCGGCCGGGTTCAGCTCCGCGCGCCATTCCTCGTCCGGCTTTTCGACGTCGTACGACATGAAGCTCAGCCCCTTACTTCGCGAGACGGTCCAGGATCCGCGGGCCGAGGTCTGTCACATCGCCCGCTCCCATGGTGAGAACCAGATCACCGGGCTTCGCCATTCCCGCGACGGCCTCGGGGACGGCCGCCTTGTCGTGGACCGGTGTCACGTCGGCGCCGGCCGCGCGCGCGGCCTCGATGATCAGGTCGCTGGTGACGCCGGGGATCGGATCCTCGCGGGCCGGGTAGATGTCCAGGACCAGCGAGGCGTCGGCCAGGGCCAGGGACTGGCCCATCTCCTTGCCGAGCTCCTGGGTGCGGGAGAAGAGGTGGGGCTGGAAGACGACCAGCAGCCGCGAGGAGGAGGCCGCCGCGCGCATCGCCTCCAGGTCCGCGGTCATCTCCGTGGGGTGGTGGGCGTAGGAGTCGATGACCTGGACGCCGGCCGCCTCGCCCTTGAGCTGGAGGCGCCGCTTCACGCCGGTGTACGCGGCCAGCGCGGGCGCGAGTTCCTCGGCGGGGATGCCGAGGGCGACGCCCGCGGCGAGGGCCGCGACGGCGTTGCTCGCGTAGTGGCGGCCGGGGACCGAGACGGTGAAGGTGAGTTCCCGGCCGCCGAGGAGGACGGTCACCTCGCTCTTGAGGCCCTGCGCGAGGACGGAGAGGATCCGCACGTCGGCGTCCTCCGCCTCGCCGTACGTCACCGCCTTCACCGAGTCGGAGACTCGGCGGGTCAGCTCCCGCGCGCCCGCGTGGTCGGCCGAGATCACCAGGGTGCCGCCCGGCACGATCCGGTCCGCGAAGGTCTCGAAGGACTCGTAGATCTCTTCCATGGACGCGTAGTTGGCGTGGTGGTCCAGCTCCACGTTGAGGACGATCGCGACCTCGGGGGCGTACTTGTGGAAGCTGCGGTCCGATTCGTCCGCCTCGGCGACGAAGATCTCGCCGTCACCGTGCAGCGCGTTCGAACCGGGGGCGTCCAGGTCGCCGCCGATCGCGTACGAGGGCTCAAGGCCCAGCTCGGACAGCGACACCGCGAGCATCGACGTGGTGGTCGTCTTGCCGTGGGTGCCCGCCACGGCGATCGGGCGCAGCCCGTCCATCAGGCGGGCGAGGGCGTCCGAGCGGTGGACGACCGGGATGTCCAGCTCGGCCGCGCGGGCCAACTCGGGGTTGTCCTTACGGATCGCCGACGACACGACCACGCAGGTGGCGTCGTCGGCGAGGTGCTCGGCCGCGTGTCCGATGTGCACGGTGGCACCCAGGGCGCGCAGGGCGTCGGCGGTCGCGGAGTCCTTGGCGTCGCTGCCCGCGACCTTCGCCCCGCGCTGCGCGAGGATCTTGGCGATCCCCGACATCCCGGCCCCGCCGATGCCGATGAAGTGCGGTCGGTCCATGGCGGTGGGAAGGCCGGGTGCCATGTGTGTCTCCCTGTGCGTGCTGGTTCCGTACGGGTACGGCGGATGTTCGACGGCCAGCCTATTCGGTGCCACCGACAATCACGGACACCCGTCGGTCGCCGTACTCTCGCTACTCCTTGCTGTGCGAGAACAGCTTCAGCACCGGTACGCCGACCTTGTGCCGGGCGCGTGAGGCCCAGTCCCGGTGGAAGAACTCCTCCACGTAGTGGGGGTCGGTCAGCACGATCACCTCGTCCGCGCCGACCTCGTCCACCAGGGTCTTCAGGGCGTCCAGCGGGTGGTCCTCGATGAGCCGCCCCTCCGCCGCGCTCCCGGCCGCGTGCAGGGCCTCCAGGGACACCGACAGCGCCTGCGCGCCGAGTGCGGCCGCGTCCTTGCCCTCGGGGGTCTCCCGCTCGTGCGCCGCCTCGTCGAGTTCACCGAGGGCGACGTCGTCGATGGCCCGCAGCAGGCGGTCCGCCTGGTCGCCGCGGGGCTGGAGCAGCACGTGGAAGGAGACGGTCTCGTCACCGTGCAAGGTGGTGACGAACTCCACGTCGGCGGACGTAAGGGCCTTCTCGATCATCAGTACGCTTGTGAACACCAGGCGCCCCTTCTCCTCCGAGGACCCGCGGGCCCTCTCTCCTCCGTGGGCCGTCGAGACCCTGCGGAAACCATCCTGCCCCGTGATCGCACGGGTACTGCCGGATTTAGTGTGCCCGTCGAAAGCGAAACGGAACGGATCATTCCGCCCGCACTCAGGTCCGACGGTAGCGACCGAACAAGAACCCGGCCTCTTCCAGCAAAGACACCAGTTCGAAGCGCTGGGGGACCCCGACCGACGGCCCTCCGGCGATCCGCTGGGCCTCCCCCGCCGTGAGCATCGGCGAGAGGGTCAGACACAGCTCGTCGAGCACGTCGGAGGCCACGAACTGCCCGAGCAGCCGCGGTCCGCCCTCGGTCAGCAGCCGGGTGTGCCCCAGTTCCGCGAGCGCTGCCACGGCCCGTGCGGGGTCCACGCCCATGCCGTCACCGGCGACCACGACCCGGGCGCCGGCCTTCTCCGCCGCGGCGACCCGCTCCGGCGCCGCCGCGGCGCCCGTCATGATCAGCGTCGGCACCAGGGGCGAGGCGAAGAGCGGAAGCGAGAAGTCCAGGTCGAGGCTCGCGGTGACGACCGCGATCACGGGGGCCGGCCCCTGCCCCGCCGCCTCCCGCGCCGCCGCGAACTCCGCACGCGCGCGTGCGGGCCGGTAACCCTCCTGGCGTACCGTTTCGGCGCCGACGACCACGACATCCGCCAGCGCCCGCAGGATGCCGAAGATCCGCATGTCGGTGGGCCCGGAGATGGGCTGTGAGCGGCCCTCGTGGTGGCCCGCCCCGTCGAGCGTGGACACCATGTTGGCGCGCAGCCAGGGGCCGTTGCCGACCGGGTAGGCGTAGGCCTCCGCGAGCTCCGGGAACCCCCACTCCTGGTCCGTCACACGCGCATCAGGGGCCCCGTTCGAGGCCTGGGCTGCTGTTTCGTCGGTCACAGGGAACAGGCGTCGCATGTCGTGCAGTGTGGCACGGCCTTTAGAGTGGTGAACCGTGTCGTCCTCCTCAGCCGCCTCCGGGACCAGCCCGATAGCAGACGCGGCCCCGCTGTCCCTGTGCGCCCGTGAGCCGTTCGTCCCCGCGGACCGGCTGGTCGCCGAGATGGTGCCGCCGCCGCGCTTCGACTCGGTGCGCTTCGCCACGTACATCCCGGACCCGAACCAGCCGAGCCAGACCGAGGCGGTCCGCGTCCTGGAGACCTTCGCCGCCGGCCTCGGCGGGGCACACGCCGCCGGCACCGCCAAGCGCGGTTTCCTCGGCTTCGGCAGGGGCAAGGCGCCCAAGACCCCCACGGGCCCCCGCGGCGTCTATCTCGACGGCGGCTACGGCGTCGGCAAGACCCACCTGCTGGCCTCCCTGTGGCACGCGACCCCGGCCGAGCCCGCGCTCAAGGCCTTCGGCACCTTCGTCGAGCTGACGAACCTGGTCGGCGCCCTCGGTTTCCAGCAGACGGTGCGGACGCTGTCGGGCCACCGTCTGCTGTGCATAGACGAGTTCGAGCTGGACGACCCGGGCGACACCGTCCTGGTGTCGACCCTGCTCGGCAGGCTGGTCGACGCGGGCATGGCGCTCGCCGCCACCTCCAACACCCTGCCGGGCAAGCTCGGCGAGGGCCGCTTCGCGTCCGTCGACTTCCTGCGTGAGATCCAGGGCCTGTCCGCGCACTTCCGCTCCCTGCGCATCGACGGCGACGACTACCGCCACCGCGGTCTGCCGCAGGCCCCGGCGCCGTTCACCGACGAGCAGGTGACGAAGGCGGCCTACGCCACGGCGGGCGCCTCCCTCGACGACTTCCCGCACCTGCTCGCCCACCTCGCCAAGGTCCACCCCAGCCGCTACGGCGCCCTGACCGACGACCTGAAGGCCGTCTGCCTCACCGACGTCCAGCCGATACCGGACCAGTCGACCGCCCTGCGGCTGGTCGTCCTCGCGGACCGGCTCTACGACCGTGAAGTGCCCGTCCTGGCCTCGGGGTTGCCCTTCGACAAGCTGTTCAGCGAGGAGATGCTGAACGGCGGCTACCGCAAGAAGTACTTCCGCGCGATCTCCCGCCTCACCGCACTCGCCCGGGACGCCAAGGGCCTCGTCGTAAACGCCTAGTTCACGCCAGCCCAGGCGCGCTTTTCACGCTCTCTTGAATCGGAAACGCTCCGTTAACCCTGCAAACTACTTCACTGGGTTACCGTTCTACTTGACCAGCCATTGACCAACCCTTGGCCAGGACAAGAGGCGTGAACTGCGGGGAGGGGGCGGAGTGTTCCGAGGTAAGACGGTCCGGACCGTGATCACCCTGCTCACCGCCGTCCTGCTCGCCCTCCAGTTCTTCACTCCCACCGCGTCCTTCGCAACCGCGCACACAGCCCGTCATGCGGAGGCCAAAGCACAGCCCGGCCCCAAGCTCGCCGGCAAGGCCCTGCGCGCCGAGACCGTCACCTTCCGCGACTGCGGCGCGACCGGGAACCCCACCACCCCGCTGCTGCTCCGCGACCGATACCGCACCGCCGACTGCGGGCCCGAGGCGCCCGAGCGCCCGTTGCTGGCGCAGGACCCGGCGGCCGTCCGCACACCGGTGGCGCCCGGCGCGGCGCACCATCGCACATCGAGATCCTCGACAGCCCACTCTCCGGCGGCACTTCAGGTCTTCCGCTGCTGAGAGCGGCGCAGGCAGTCAGTTCCCCCACGCACAACTGTCATGCAAGCCCGACGCGCCCCGAGGGCGCGCCAGGAGGAGTCCACACGCCATGCAGCCCCTCATCGACAACGCCCGTACGTTCGGACAACGCCCTGAGGAGTTCGCCGGACTGGCCGAAGGCCAGTCCCCCCAGGTGCTGTTCATCACCTGCTCCGACTCCAGGGTCGTACCGGCCCTGATCACGGGCGCCCGCCCCGGCCAGCTCTTCGAGCTGCGTACCGCGGGCAACATCGTCCCGCCGTACGCCTCCGAGCACCCCACGAGCGAGGCATGCACCATCGAGTACGCCGTGGAGGTCCTCGGCGTCTCCGACATCGTGGTCTGCGGCCACTCGCACTGCGGCGCGGTCGGCGCCCTGGTGCGCGGTGACGACCTGACCGCCGTACCGGCCGTGCGCGACTGGCTCACCCACGCGACTCCGAAGCCGCAGGGCGCGGTCGAGGACCCGGCCGTGTCCGAGGGCGTACAGAGCCACGTCCTGACGCAGTTGCTGAGGCTGCGTTCGTACCCCTACATCGAGGAGAAGCTGACGAGCAGTCAACTCACGCTGCACGCCTGGTTCTACGAGGTCCACACCGGCGCCGTCCAGGTGCACGACCCGGCCCTCGACGCCTTCAAGGCCCTGTGAGCGCGGCGATGTCGACCAAGTTCCCTCATCTCCGGGAGGACTTCGCCGCCTCCCTCGTCGTCTTCCTCGTCGCGCTCCCGCTCTGCGTGGGCGTGGCCGTCGCCTCCGGTGTCCCGGCCGAACTCGGCCTGGTCACCGGCATCGTGGGCGGGCTCGTCACCGGACTCATGCGGGGCAGCAGCCTCCAGGTGTCCGGGCCCGCCGCCGGTCTGACCGTGCTGGTCTTCGAGGCGGTGCGGGAGTACGGACTGCCCGCCCTCGGGGTCATCGTGCTCGCCACCGGAGTGCTCCAAGTCCTCATGGGTGTCATGAAGTTGGGGCGCTACTTCCGGGCCATCTCGGTCTCCGTGGTCGAGGGCATGCTGGCCGGCATCGGACTGGTGCTGATCGCCGGGCAGTTGTACTCGGTGGCGGGGGCGAAGGCCCCCGCCTCGGGGCTGGACAAGATAGTCGAGCTGCCCGGCGCGCTCGTCGATGCCGCCGGGAAGACGGAAGCGCTGGCCTCGCTGGCGCTCGGCGCCGCCACCATCGCCGTCCTGGTGCTGTGGAAGCGGCTGCCTGCCAAGGTGCGCACCGTGCCAGGTCCGCTGGCCGCCGTAGGACTCGCGACCCTCGCCGCGCTCGCCCTCGGGCTGCCGGTGGCGACCGTCGAGGTGCAGGGACTGCTCGGCTCGCTCCAGCCGCCGCCGCTGAGCGAGTTCGGTGAGCTGGCGCAGGTCGGTCTGCTGGGCACGGTGGTCGCGTTCACGCTGATCGCGTCCGCGGAGTCGCTGTTCAGCGCGGCGGCGGTGGACCGGCTGCACTCCGGGCCGCGCACCGAGTACAACAGGGAACTGGTCGCGCAGGGCCTGGGCAACACGGTCTGCGGGCTGCTCGGCGCGCTGCCGATGACCGCGGTGATCGTGCGCAGCGCGGCGAACGTGCAGGCGGGCGCGCGGACGAAGGCGTCCCGGGTGCTGCACGGCGTATGGCTGCTGCTGTTCGCGGCGCTGCTGCCGGACGTCCTCGCGTACATCCCGATCCCGGCCCTGGCAGGCATCCTGGTGCACGCCGGCGCCAAGCTGATCCCGGTGCGGGAGATCGTGTCGCTGTGGCGCGAGCACCGGGGCGAGGCGCTGATCCTGGTCGTCACGGCGCTCTCCATAGTCGCGGTCAGCATGTTCGAGGGCGTGCTCATCGGGCTCGCGCTGGCCGTCGCGAAGACGGCGTGGGAGGCCTCGCACATCAAGCTGGACGTCGTCGACAAGGGCGCCGGCCCCGTCCAGGCGTATCTGTCGGGCAACGCGACCTTCCTGCGGCTGCCGAAGATCCTCGACAGCCTGGAGGCACTCCCCCAGGACCGGCCGGTCGAACTGCACCTCTCCGGCCTGCACCACCTGGACCACGCCTGCCGTACGGCCCTGGAGAACTGGGCCGAGCGGCACAGCGCGGCCGGCACCGAGCCGGTGAAGGTCACGGCCGCCTAGGCGCGGCCCCGGTGTCCGCTCCCAGGCTGTCGTGGCCCCGGGGCGGACACCGGGCATACCCTTGCAGGAGCAGACGAAGGGACCTCTCGACGAGGGGGTCAGGATGCTCCAGGAACTAGTGGTGGCGGGCGTGGCGGCCGGTTCGGCCTGCGTGGTCTACGTCGCCGCGGCGGCACGGGTCGTCAAGCAGTACGAGCGCGGGGTCGTCTTCCGCCTCGGGCGGGTGGTCGGTGATGTGCGGGCGCCCGGCTTCACCATGGTGATCCCGTTCGTGGACCGGCTGCGCAAGGTCAACATGCAGATCGTGACGATGCCCGTGCCCGC
The DNA here is from genome assembly GCF_040605995.1 of Streptomyces sp. NPDC005492. NCBI lineage: Bacteria > Bacillati > Actinomycetota > Actinomycetes > Kitasatosporales > Streptomycetaceae > Streptomyces > Streptomyces sp. NPDC005492. The sequence goes on along the minus strand of NZ_JBEXDX010000011.1, from coordinate 213 downwards.
ACAGGAGGGCATCACCCGCGACAACGTGACCGTGCGCGTCGACGCGGTCGTCTACTTCAAGGTCGTCGACGCGGCCGACGCGATCGTCACGGTCGAGGACTACCGCTTCGCCGTCTCCCAGATGGCGCAGACCTCCCTGCGGTCGATCATCGGCAAGAGCGATCTCGACGACCTGCTCTCCAACCGTGAAAAGCTCAACCAGGGCCTGGAGTT